>DAINRZ010000245.1:0-5938 GCA_036741575.1 Kapaibacterium sp. (SeqCode) | reverse complement strand
GGTAAAATGCGGAGCTTTTCTCATACCCAGGTAAATATCCGAAATAAAAAAGTCTATTTTGGAAGACATCAACTGTTTTAACCAGAATTCGTTTTTATAGTCTTTATTAGTCAGAAATTTAAGAGGGCCGGCATAGCCGGTCTGTATGGATGAATTCTCGAAATACCCGATATCGATGAAAGCATCGCTGTGTTTCTTCAGGTTTGCCAGCATTTTAATAAGTGCAGCAGAATCAATCGGGTATTTTAATTCCGGATTTTCGATTGTATTAAAAATATTATTCAATCTTTCGATCAGGTAGATATCCATAATACGGGATTTACTTTCGGCCACCGACAAAAGGTGAAGTTCCCTGCTTTCGGTCATCAGGTCGTTATATTCGTAGAAGAAAAATACTATTAGCAGGCAGAGCGGCAGTATATACAGAGATGCGAGCCTGATAAAATATTTTCTTCTCATACCAGAAAGCATTTTGCGGGTGGGGGGATTGTCGAGCAGTTCGCTCGCCAGGCTTTCTATTTGTTCGTTCAGTTTCATTCACCGTGCCTTGTTAAATATTGCTTTTCTGAAAAACAGAATATAAAAAATTCAGGCAGAAATAACTATTATACTTATTATTTCTTTGATTCAACTGCAAGATTTATGACAGAAACCAGCTTTTCAATTTCGACGGGCTTTGTAATAAAGCAGAAAGCGCCTGATTCCATCGTTTGTTCTTCTACTTCTTCGGCACCATGTGCGGAAAATATTATTATTTCGGCCTGGCTGCCCGACTTTTTTAATTCATCGAGCACTTTTTGGCCATCGATGCCGGGCATTTTCAGGTCGAGTATTACCACGTCGAATTTTTCTCCGGCGGCAAGCATCAGCGCCGTGGAACCGTCAGGGGCTTTCGAAACCTCGAAGCCCCTGAGTTCCATCCTCGTTGAAATCGTTTCAAGGTAGTCGATTTCATCGTCAACTATCAGTATCTTTATTTTTCTCATTTTATTATGAAGTTTTTCGTTTAGTAACCGCCATAACCTAATGCAGGCAGAATTATCGGCCAGTATAGTGACATTGCCAAAACCATAAGGAAACACAAGGCCAGAGTTTTCACAAAGGCAACTTTTATGAAATCCCATTGGCTGAAATAACCTGTGCTATAAGAAATAATCGAAGGCGGGCAGCCAATAACAAGAAATACAAATGATGTGGTAACCGGCAAACTCAGGGCTGTATATAGCCTGCTAAGGCCCATGTCAATTGCCATTGGGTCGAGTATTGGCAGGCATAAAGCTGTTGCCGCCGAATTACTCATAAAACTGGTTATTGTCGAGCCAAATAAGGCTATACCATAGTAAACCACAAATTCGCTTTGGCCGTTAATAAGCGGGAAGAACTGCTCTGCAAGCCATTTCCCGGCGCCGGTTTCAAGCATGGCCACACCAAGCGATACCCCTGCACCAAAAACCAGCCAAGCTTCCCAGGCGAATTTACTGATAACAGTTTTAAGGCTAACAAATTTAAAGCTGCAGATTATAATTATTGCAAGGGCTGCCACCACACTTACATGAAGCTTCGTCAAATCTGAGAGAGTCCAGAAAACAAACGCCAAAGCAAAAACTATAGCAACTCCCTTTTCGTTCTTGCTCATCGGGGGAAGTTTCTCGGCTTTTATTTCCGCCGGAAATTCCTTGACTTTCGGTGGCATGATAATCCAGCAAACAGCCCATGTAGCGAGTGAAGAAACAACCACCATCGGCATTTGTATAATTATCCAGTCGAGGAAACCTACATGCACGCCTATATACTTCTCTATAAAATCGAGCGCTATTGGATTTCTGCCGCCGCCTAATATTGTTCCGAATCCTCCGGCTGAAGCAGTCAAAGGAATCATAATAGTAAAAAATTTCGAGAAATTGTTCGACTTGTCTATTGTGATTCCCATTTTAATGAAAACAGGAATAACTGCAAACAAGAAAATTATTGTAATTGTTGCATCGTGAAAAATACTTGAAGCTAAGGATGATGCAAGGGCTATTACTATGCTGAATTTCAATACATTTGTTCCGGCAAGTTTTATTGCATAGTGCAGTATTCTTTTTGCAATTCCTACCTCGTTCAGGATAACCCCAAACATAATAATCATAAGTACGAACATAACAGCAGGATTGGCATAAGGCTCCCAGGCAGCGTCGGGCTTCTGAATTCCCAGCAGAATTAGCCCACCGCCGGTAAGGAATGCGGTAACTCCGATAGGTATGGCTTCTGTAACCCACAAAAGCACAACTGTAACTAACAAAGCAATAAACAGATGGGCCCTTTCTGGTATATCTGGAAAAGGAATCAGGTACATAGCTAATCCTGCAATCAATGATATACATATAAATAAAAGGCTTTTTTTCCAATGCCTTTCGCCGTTACCGCCTTCGTGTTCGGAAATTAATAGTTTCACCTTTGTCCGGGCATCTTCAACCGTTTTTATCAGTTTATCTATATCTGCAGGCTTCTGAACATAGGTAAAAGCATCGAGCCGGGCCATCTCTACGGCCGATTCCGTTGTGCCGTGTCCGGTCAGAATAATAACCTGAATATTAGGATTCTGGCTTTTAATCAGTTTCAGAACATCTTCGCCGGGCATATCCGGCATTTTTAAGTCTAATATTACAACATCGATATCTTTTTCTTTTTTTATTAATTTATCTGCGTCTTTGCCCGAATCCCTGGCAATAACGCTGTAGCCTCTCATTTCAAATCTTTTGGATATGGTCTCGAGAAAGTCTTTCTCGTCGTCGATAATCAGCAGTTTCGGCATAAATTCCTCTTAAATTATTTTTTTGTACATGAATTCACAATAAAATCTTCAATAGAACTGTAAACATCGGATAACCTTATAATGCCGACTATTTCATCATCATTGACAACCAGTAATGACAATGTCTGCCACATGATAATCTTATGGATAGCCTGAGCAATCGTTTCGTCCTGGCCGATATGCTGTTCTGCGGGCAACATTATATCGCGGCATTTGGTATTAGATGCAATATTGCATAAATCCAGAGAATCGTCGGCCCAAAGGGCAAACTGGTCTTGCATTGAATCGATAAAACCGTTGCTGAGCGATAACCTGGAAAGCTTATCGTAGTCAAAAATTCCTTTGTACTTCGGTTCGAGGGCTTTCAGGAAAGAGATTTGGCCGATTTTACCAACAATTTTTCCTTCATCGTTTCGAACCAGGACAGCCCTGAAATGCTGTTGTTTTTCGGGAATATTGCGGTTGGCTTCTTCCAGGGCAATGAATCCTTCGTGCATCATTGCATCCTGGTGTACCGTAGGATACTGACTTACGGGTATCATCAGTTCCTTTACGAGTTTTCTGTACATTCTTACCTCGTCATTTATATAAAAAGCACAATTACTTTCAAACTTTAATTACTTTGCAACATTTCAGTAACAAAGTGCATTGCCTTTTGAGCCATCATGACTATAAAACCAAACCGTGAAATCTTCTAAATGATATGTTTTTCTTGAATTAAATTATTAAAAAAGTAATCCCCTTTCCAAAGTAGAAATTAGTTTTGCAACCAATATGTTTGTATTTGCTGAACTAATTTTTGGAAAAATGAGAAATAATTTTATTTTAAGTCTGAATACTCTGAATATAGGGGTATGAATGTAAATAAGCCTTGTAGTGCTGAAAGAATTATATCTAATGAACAACCCTGAAGCAAGTTTCTAGAAATCAAATCCACAATGAGGGATTAAAATTAGCTTTTTTACTCATCTACCGGGCAATTGTGAATTTTGCCGTATTGATTGAGTTGCCGCTTCTAATCCTGCACATGTATAAACCGCCTGCCACAAGACTTCCCGCTTCATCGGCCGTATCCCATACAAATGAGTGGCTGCCTGCATCCTGGTATGTTGTAAATCTCTTTACAATAAAACCATTACCATTGACAATTTCGACAACGGTATTCCCAGGGGCTTGCAGGTTGTATTCTACTGAAGCAAAACTTTCCGCCGGGTTTGGCGATACTTTTACAGTAGTCAAACCGGCGTGGTTTTGGCCGCTGCCGACGCCTACGTCATCATAAACATATAATTTTACAACAGCATTAACATTTACTATATTCTTCAACTTTGTTCCGTTGTTGAAAAATAGAATTACAGGATCAGTAAATGTAAAATTTATTCCTGCTTTGCCGTCCTGTGCATTCATTTGAGGATTGTATGCTTTAAAATCGGTACGGGCTTTGCATTTCTCGAAATTTGCAGAATCGGCGCCAAAAAAGTTAATGGTGCCGTTATCCTTGTGCAAAAGAGTATATCCTCCCAAGTCGTCGAATATGTTATTCCAATTCACAAAATGCCCGTCGCATTCAAATTCAGCCTCAATCCTGTATTCGCAAGATGAAGAATCCATTTGTACAATTTCGGTAAAACTAACAGGCGGCAGTTTGCCGGCTGCTTTTAGTTTGTAGCTGTATTGCTTGCCCGGCTCCGGTTTGTCGGGCAATTGAGTTACGTTGTTTTGCTCGGAAGGATGGTTTCCTATTGCCGATTCCAGCCTGGCATAATAAGTATGCCCGCTTTCAACTTTGAATGTGCATTTACCCTCGCAATCAGTAATACCATAAGTATCAATATAAATTTTAGTTTCATCGAGGGTACCGCTAACGGCTAATTTTATGACGGCTCCGTCTATTGGTTTATCTTCGGCGTCGAGCGCAAAAATTGTTATGTCGGATGTATTCTCGCAATAATCGCCTGTTACTGATGAAAAAACTCCCCGGCTTTCGTGGCACAGCACAGTGCCGAATTTTTTGCCCCATCCCTTAGAGTAACAAAACTTGTTTCTATATGAATTATTAACCGGCTCCCATTGCTGCCATTCCATATCCCAGAACTCGTTCCATACATGGTCCGAAGAAAATGCCTCGATACCCCTGCAGGGCACCAGGCACGACCTTGCCGCGGCAGCGGTTATGTCTTCGTGCTCGCCGCACCTGCCCAGGTGTAGTTTGTAAATCCTGTTGGGCTGGTGTGGCCTTTCCTGCTTGCTGTCGAAATCCATGACATCGTTGATCCATTTAGTTATTTCTTTTATTGCTGAGCGCTTGATACCGGCATCGTCCCACAGCACTTCGCAGAAAAAAATACTATCCTTTAGAACGGGAAATTTTTTACCGCTGTTATCTGGCTTAAGGTCGGCAGCATTAAACAAAAACTCCCTCCAGAATTTTCCCTGCGGAGGCGCTTTGATATTGAAAACATGATTCTGGTAGTTCAAGTCGTGCTCAAAAGTTTGCGGATCGATGTATGCCTGTATTTCGTCGGTTATTTTCGGGTGTACGATATACAGGTAGTAAACATCCATAGGAATTTCGTATTCGGTAATATTGCCCAGAGTGTCCGACCTCAGGTATTTCACTGTAGAATAATATCCAGGATCGACGCCTGCAATGCCGTAATCCACAATTTGGGCATAATTGATAAACTTATCATTTTCATACATTATCATGGCATTGTCCAAAAACAGTTTTGGGTTGCAGTATTGAGACGACAGGTACTGTGGGGTTGAATAAGCAACAGAATAGCAGATTTCGTCTATATATGGGTGCTGGGCATCGTTTATTACCTGCGAGATTTTATCCTGAATTGCCGGGATTAACTGTCCCAGGACATGCCCCAACTCTGGTTTAATCCATGAGGGCGCTTTGGCGATTGCTGCTTTTGCAGCAATCGAATGGCTATACGGCAAAATAAAATCAAGTTTTGATTCAGTTAAATTCGGCTTAAAAGCCCAATTACCCCCATAAGGCACCAGGCAGCTTATTTCACATGAATAGGCAAGGCGCCCGTAGAATTAAGTCTGAATTTTGTCTTTAGAAGTCTTTTAATTAGTTAGAATATTTGGGAAATACCTCTCGGCAAAACCGGCAGATTCGTATTG
>DAINRZ010000244.1:0-5999 GCA_036741575.1 Kapaibacterium sp. (SeqCode) | reverse complement strand
AGAATTGCCAGGCAGTAATTACAGGCCGTCAATCAATAGCGGGTTTACGGAGCTATTGCATTCAAGCACTAATGGCAACTACATGGTAAGCCTTCGCGGAGTCAATCCGAATAGTTACCCGGCTCAGAAGTTTTCAATTGCAATGCCAGTATTTTCGAACTTAGGAATAGGAATTTACAGGTCATTCAAAGCCTTATCCGTCGATGGCGGATTAATCGGCGATGTAAAAATCGGCTTTGAATTTGGGCAGGAACCGTTTGCGCAGGAGTTTTATGTGAACAAACAAGGTCAAACGAATATCAGGAAGCAAAATCCTTTGCTCTTCTGGTGTACTGCTGCATGCAGAGTCGATTTCACTCCAAACGTTGTATTTGATGAACTCAAGCCATACAGCCAAATTGAAATCGGCGGCACACAAATAGGCCCTATAGTTAAGTTGCAGACTGGGCTGAATTTTGATATAGCCGGCGGTTTTGGGGTGCAGGCAGGCATAGAAGGTTCTTCGCTGCTGTTCAAAAACCAAACCGAGTGGTATAGCTCCGAAAAAATAAGCATTTTTTATGGTATGACATTAAAATTTTAACAGGTGATATATGTATAAATGGAAAATAATAATATTGGCAGTAATTACAGCTGGATTAGCCATATCATGTAATTCGCCAACAGATATTGATACTCCGAATGAAGAAACACCGCTTGGAAAAGTCAACGCTTACTTATCAGAGTTTAAGGTGGAGCAATACGGCAAGATAAATACTTTTAAGGCTGATGATTACAGCTTTTTTATCAACCTGCAATCTGATCCGAACAGGTTATGGTTGAATATAAATTTAGAATCATACAACAATCCTGTGGATGAAGTATTAAGGCTGGCGCTGAGGAAATTATCAATTCGACTTGATTCTGTGGAGCTTGTTAACGGTAAATTTATTATTCACGAGGATGGTAAAAATAATATTGATATTGACCTTTTCAGATGGGAAAACCCAAAAGCCCTCGAAACCAAATTCGACGTAAAATCGCTTAGTACATTATCTGAATTGAGCTACGAAGTTGATAAAATGAGGAAGACAATAAAAATTAATATTGATATCGAAATCACAGATATTATTGTAAGAACCGAAATTCATGACAATGGTTACGGCGGTAGAATCTTTTTCGAATCGACCGAATCGAAATCAATACCTGTTAAAGTGGCTTTGATACTAAAATATATTTGATTATTTATGTTGAATTTAGTAAATTATGAAACTGAGCTTGTAACATTTTATATGACAATAATACTATAATTTTGTATTTATAAATGGGAGGTTTTAAATGTTTAAAAGATTTACGGGAATACTGGCTGTCCTGCTGTTGGTAGCAGCAGCAATGCCCTCTTTTCTGATTTCGAACGATTACGAGTTGGATCAGGTAAAGAAAAAACTGCCTAAAATGTTAGGCGCAAATAACGTAGGCAAGGAGTTTTGGATTACAATTCCACCGTGCTACGAAGAAGCAGCAGGCAATAACTTTATTAAGTTGTTTGTTACTACGCCTGCAAATACTATTATTTACGTAAACGTGCCCGGCAAAGGCTGGACCGTACAGAAAAAGTCTATACCCAATGATGTAGTAGAATTTAATATCACTCCATCGGTTGGCCAGGCTTATTTGTTCAGCCCGGGTAATGTACCGCCCGCAGAAAAAGTTTACCGCGGCATGGGTATTCATATATATGCAGACCAGCCATTGGTAGTTTATTGCGTTATAAGGTATAAATATACCAGCGATGGTTTCCTTGCTTTCCCTGCCTCGTCGCTTGGCAAAGATTATATTAGCGCCTCTTATGCAGACATGGGCGCTATGTATAACGGCAATTACCCCAGTGAATTAGGTATCGTTTCTCCTCATGACGACAACGTAGTAAAATTTACAATGGGCGGCAATATCGTATCCAAGACTGCCGGCGGTATGAAACCCGGCGAAACTAAAACCGAAGTTATGCAGAAAGGCGACGTTTGGATGTTCTCGTCATACGGATACGAAGGCGACCTAACTGGCAGCAAGATAGTTTCTTCCAAGCCTGTCGGCGTTGTTTCGGGCAACTACTGCACAAATATACCGACTACAAACCGCTGGTGCGACTATACCGTTGAAATGGATATCCCCACATTCACCTGGGGCTTAAATTACCATGTAGGTAAAATTCACGGTAGGAAATATGCATCTCTTATCAGGATATTCGCTAAAGAAAAAAATACAAGGCTTTTCCGCGATGGCATCGAGATTGGCAAACTTACTGATGCCGGCGGCCTTTTAGGCAAAGGCTGGCTCGAAATGAGGCTGGTGCCGATGGGATACGAGCCTTCTTCAGCAGTTATTTCGGGCGATAAACCTATTGGTGTGACCTTGTGCAATACCGGTGTGCAGGAAGACGGTTACCCGCTGCCCAACAGCGACCCGTTCCTTATGGGTATTACCCCGCTGGAACAGTATCAGAAAGAAATCACGTTTGCTACGCCTGGCATTAACGGCGGGCAGAACTTTAAAGAAAACTACCTTAATCTTGTTTACGGTACCGACGAAAACGGCCTGATGCCCGATGACATTGAGTTCGCAGTCGTTAGGGCAGGCGAATTCGTTTGGGAACCCATTAAGACAAAGTTTACAGGTTCGGATGAATTATTTAAATATGACGTCAACGGCAAAAAATATGCTTTGAAAAATATTACACTTCCAGCCGACGGCGTTTACAAAATCAGGGCCGAAAAACCTTTCGCAGCTTATTCTTATGGTTACGACTGGTGCGACTCCTACGGTTTCCCCACAAGCGCTGCCCTTATGGACTTAGAAAAACCCGATACCATAGCTCCAAACCCGACTTGGAAGTTGAAGTGCGACGGCAGTACATACGAAGCCAAGGTAAGGGACTTGCCGGAAGATGCAGAAGTAAGGTCAAATCTTGCAATGGTTGTATTCGATTCCGAGGAAAGTTTTAATTACAAGTTTATCTACGATGACTTTATTCCCGGTATGCAACAGGAGATAGAATGGAGTCTTACCGTTATAGACATTAAAAAGGATGCCCGCGCAGTTATTACCTTTACCGACAGGCGCGGCAACGATACTACCATAATAATTAATTATTTTGCAGTAAAAATTTCTATGGAACCCGAACTTCTCGACTGGGGCATCATGAAACTTGGCGAAGAAGGAATTAAAAAGTACTCAATTACAAACCTTTCCACACAATCATCTGTAACTATTGAGTTCCTCAAACTTAAAGACGGTAGTAAACATTTCGAGCTTCTCGATGTTACTCTTCCTTTCGTTTTGCAACCCAAAGAGAAAAAAGAGTTTACAGTTAAATTCAAAGCCGTTGAAGAAGGCACATTTAATGATTTTATCGGGATGGGAGATACTTGTGTATTCGATTATTGGACTGAGTTGAGGGCTTATGTGGGCGAGCCAATAATTGAGGTTACCGATATTAATTTCCCACCTTTGACTGTAGGCAAAAAAGCTTCCAAGACTTTCTTTATTAGAAACCTGGGAACCGTTGACCTGAGAATAACCGGATACCAGGGTAACTTCCTGTCGGTTTACACTCATGATTTGCGCAAGTTGTCCGAGCAGAATCCCTTAATTATCCCTGTAAAAGCAGATGCTATACCTGTTAATGTTGATTTTATTCCCGATGCCGAAGGCAATTTCAACGATTCGATTGTATTCATTAGCGATGCAGGAACAAATATCGATAACGTTGCATTGATAACAGGTATAGGTATCAAACCCGGCCTGTTAGCCAACGGGTACGATTGGGGCAGGTGCAGGATAGACAGGCCTAACCACAAACGCGGGCCATATGATACCAAATGGGTACCCGGCCAGCCAGATGCAGTATTGCTCGAAAACGACGGTTCGCAAGAAGTACAGGTAAATATTGAAAAAGTTGTTACTGTCAAAGGCGAGCAATCATCGTTCATTTTCAAACAAAGTGATTTTACGCTTACTCTGCAAGCAGGCGAGAAAAAGCTAATTAAAGTTGAATTCCAGCCTAAGACTGTTGGCGAGCATGAAATTGAGATTATATTCGAGAGCACGGCTTCTACACCAACCAAGTCGGTGCTGAAAGGTATCGGTATCGTGCCGCGCGCCAAAACCGAAGATATGGATTTTGGGCTTACATTAGTCGATGACCAGAATAATATCCAGAAAAGGCAGATTAAAGTTACTAATGAAGCTTATGAATGGCAGGATACTTTAACAATAACCAATTTCATAAGCCAACCCAATTCTGACGATATATCGACCGATCTGCTCACTTTTGGTAAGCAAGGATTCCGTTATGATTACAAGACTCTGCTGACCGACCGCGGCGGTAAGATTGTTCTCGCCCCTGACAGCAGTGTAATTATCGATGCCGAATTTGTGGCAAAATTTGATGGCTCACATAACGCCAGATTAGTTACCGTAAGTGATGCCGAAGCAGAGGTCACCACAAATTGGAAAGGCGAAGGCAGGTTCCAGGCATTAAGTGTGGACGGAGACGAATCTAATATCTGCACCGGCGAGATTGATACACTAGAAGCTACCATCTCTAATACAGGTACTTTCGACGTTGTATTCAAAAATGTTGCTTTCAAGAACATACTCTCCGAATTCTTCTTTATTAATCCCAATGATGCCGCAGGATTCACATTGGCGCCAGGCGAAACCAAGACGATAAAAATCAGGTATAGCCCAACCAAGGAAGGCGATTTCGTGGGTGAGCTGGTATTTTATAACGATACAAGGGATAACCCTGAAATTACTGCAGTTCTTGACTGCAAAGCTCAGCATTTCGACCGTATAAGCTCTCTGTCGCCTGCAACCCAGACCAAAACAATAGGCGAAGAAGCTATTATATCCATTAATATGAACGAAGGAGAACGAATCGATTTTGCCGACCTTCAGATTATTGATATCGATATTAATTATACTGAAGGCCATGAATTCCTGAAACCTAGCTTAATTAAGCTCGGCAGTGCACTTTCTCCTGCTAATTACAGAATTGCTACAGGATATCCTAAGATAAACGAAAAATCAGGTACTATTTCAGTCAGGTTGGAAGCATTGGGCAACGCTGATTTCGATGTAACCGGCGAATTGCTTAATGTCAGGTTCATGACTTACTTACCGGTTGGACTCAGTAGTACAGCTAAAGTTGATCATACTCTGATGCCGATTGATAACAGTTGCGTTACCATCAAACAAGAGCCTGCTGTAATCATATCGCTCAATCCGATTTGCGTCGGCAACCTTATGCACGTGCGCAAAATATTTGGCGAAAACACAATCAGCCTAATAAAACCTAATCCTGCAGGGCCGGACGGTGCAGACATCGATTTTACAACAGCGCTAGATGGCTGGGCCGAGATAAGGGTATTCAATACCAACGGCGAACTTATGTTGCTGCCTCTTTCGAGCAACCTAAAGGCCGGCGAATACACATTCAGGCTCGACACTAAAGATCTACCTTCGGGTTCCTATACAGTACAGTTCAGGACAGGGAACGAAGTGAAGTCTCAGAATTTGAACATCGTGAAATAACACAGAATTTTAAGAACATAACAAATAAAACGCCAGGCCTTGCAGTCTGGCGTTTTTTTTACTTCTCTTATTAAGAAATTTTGTACCTAACCGATATTCGTAAGCATAAAATCTAATTAATAATAAAATATAATTATTGTAATGGGGAGAATTATGGATAATACCGGCATAACAAAATCAGACAAAATGGTAATCGGCGACGATTTATTGCAACTTGTAACATTCCATATCGGCGACGAAGAATTTGCTGTGGATATTTTAAATATTCAGGGAATAAACAGGATGGTGGAAATTACAAAAGTCCCCAATTCACCTGAGTATGTGGAAGGGATTATTAACCTGAGAGGAAAAGTGCTGCCAATCATTAATCTACGCAAGAGATTAGGAATGGAGGATATTGAGTATGACAAGAACACAAGATTTAT
>DAINRZ010000243.1:0-6030 GCA_036741575.1 Kapaibacterium sp. (SeqCode) | reverse complement strand
GCCATCTGACAACCTTGTAGGCTCCGACGAAAATCCATCCTAATGGGCCGGGCGTTTCTTTTTCGTCGATGTAAATATCCACAAGCGAATACTCTACCTGTTGGTCGTAGCGCTTTATCCTGCCCTCGAGCAGTTCGATTTTCTCGGTAGTTCGCTGCAATTCAGCCTCTACTTTTACCATTTCATCTACCGTAGCAGCCTTCTGAAGCAGTTCCAGATACCTGTCGCGGGCTTTGTATGCGTTTTCGAGCCGGATTTTTGTGTCGAAGTAATCGTCGGTTATGTCCTGGCCGCTGATATTCTTTCTTGTCAGTTCACCCAGAGCGCCAATTTCGTCAATAAGCCTGTTCATGTCTGAACTTTTTACTCTGTACCTGATGGAATTATTGGAACTAAAGACTATAAAGCCTTCGTAGCCTTTCAGCACGGCTTTCAGCTTTTCAACAGAGTACTCCACGTTCGAAACGGATATTGTAAGGTAAGCTTCGTAATATACTTTTCTTTCTAAGGGGATAGATGTCGCGCCGCCATCCGTAGAAAGCTTAGGCGTAAAAGCCATATAAGCATCGTGGCCGCTGCCAGGAGATGGCTGCATCGGAAGGCTAAACCCGGTTGATTTGTGAAGCATCATTGACGATTCTTCAACGGGCCTGGCAGTGCGGCAGGAGAATAATAAGCCGCATAAAACCATAATAAATAGTGCTTTCAATATCAGAAAAAGATTTGCAAAGTTCACAATTACTCCAGTATAACTTATAATTAACATTATTAATAATTAACGTTTATGATGAAAATAGCATTTGTTATTACATTGAAATTCTTTTATCAGGTTTCATGTCAGCAATTAAATTCAGCGCTATTAGCCGATGTATTTATCAACCGAATAATGAAACTCATTCTCGGAAGTTTTATTTGTATTCGGGGTAAATCTATATTTTTAATCTTACTTGCAAATACATAGCCATGAATTGGCGCTAATACAACAACGCTGTTACAAATATATTCTCAGCTTCATGTAAAATTAAATTTTTCTTATGATATGTATTATTAATTTTTTAAGTTGTTTAAGTTCGATGAAAAAAAGTAAAATGACATGTTTGTTTTTTTTCATTGAACCGCAAAGCGTTTCGATTCCCGAACCGCATAAATTGAAAAATATTAGTTTAAGTATTATTATTCACTAATGAAGTAATATTATGGACCTTCTTAATACTTTCCTGATAATTATCCCTGCAACTGGGATTCTGGGGCTAATTTTCACTTTCTTCCGGTCTGCATGGGTCAAAAAGCAGGACCCCGGCAACGAAAAAATGCAGAACATTTCGAAATACGTGGCCGAAGGAGCAATGGCGTTCCTGAAAGCCGAATACAGCGTAATAGCCATTTTTGTAGTCATAGTGGCAATACTTCTTGCCATCCAGGGGAACACATATTCCCACTGGACAGTCGGCATAGCATTTATCACAGGGGCTTGTTGCTCGGCACTGGCAGGCTACATAGGCATGAAGGTAGCTACCAAAGCAAATGTAAGGACAACTAATGCTGCAAGGACAAGCCTTAACGAAGCGCTCAAAGTAGCTTTCAGCGGCGGTTCCGTTATGGGAATGGCCGTCGTAGGGCTGGGCGTATTAGGCCTGGGCAGCCTATTCTTATTATTCGGCAAGGTTTTTGGCTTGGATACAGCCGATAATGTTGCAAAGGTTGTCGAAATAATTACCGGATTTTCGTTCGGCGCTTCGTCAATAGCCCTGTTCGCCAGGGTGGGCGGCGGTATTTATACAAAGGCAGCCGACGTCGGCGCCGACCTTGTAGGCAAAGTTGAAGCCGGCATACCCGAAGATCATCCGCTAAATCCTGCAACTATAGCCGATAACGTGGGCGATAACGTGGGCGACGTTGCCGGCATGGGCGCCGACCTGTTCGAATCCTATGTAGGTTCCATCCTTGCTTCGATGGTACTTGGCGTGGTATTCTGGGGCCAGGGCTTCGATGCCACTCCGTTTGGAAACCTATCTCCGATATTATTGCCGCTTCTGCTTGCAGGCGCTGGAATTATTCTATCTATTGTAGGCACATTTTTCGTAAGAGTAAAAGAGGGCGGCAATCCGCAGACAGCACTGAATGTCGGCACATTTACATCCGGCATTTTAATGATTATTGCATCTTATTTTATAATAACATGGGTTATACCGACAACCCCTACAACTATTAACGGAGAAGTTGTATCCAACCTGGCAATGAATATTTTCCTTGCTTCCATAATCGGCTTGGTGGCCGGACTGGCAATAGGCCTCGTCACCGAATACTACACAGGCTACGGCAAGCCTCCGGTACTTAAGATTGCTCAGCAGTCGCTTACCGGCAGTGCAACAAATATTATTGCTGGGCTTGGCACAGGTATGATGTCCACAGCCATTCCGGTACTATTGATAGCATTTGCCATTATGGGCGCATTCCATTTTGCAGGCCTTTACGGTATTGGTATTGCAGCCGTAGGTATGCTTGCCACAACAGGTATTCAGCTTGCTGTCGATGCTTATGGGCCAATAGCCGACAACGCAGGCGGGCTTGCCGAAATGTCGGAATTGCCGCACGATGTTCGCGAAAGGACTGATAAACTGGATGCCGTAGGCAATTCGACCGCCGCTATCGGCAAAGGTTTTGCAATAGGCTCCGCAGCTTTGACGGCACTCGCATTATTCGGTGCTTTCATGACTGCTGCCGGTATTACCTCGATAGATATAGCTAAGTCAAATATTATGGCTGGATTGTTTATTGGCGGTATCATGCCGTTCGTTTTCTCTGCCCTTGCAATGGGTGCCGTTGGCCGCGCTGCAATGGCTATGATTCAGGAGGTCAGGCGCCAGTTCAGCGATATTCCTGCATTGAAGGCAGCACTCGAAATTATGAAAAAATATGGCGACAACGACGACCACTCCAAGTGGGCCCCCGAAGACCTGGCAACATATCAGGCTGCCGAAGGCAAAGCCGAATATGCCAAATGCGTTGCCATATCCACGAAGTCGTCCATCAGGCAGATGATTCTTCCAGGATTGCTGGCCGTTATCGTCCCCGTTGTAATTGGTTTTGCATTCGGCGCCGAAACACTTGCCGGCATGCTTGCAGGCGTTACTGTTACCGGTGTATTGATGGCAATATTCCAGGCTAATGCCGGCGGTGCATGGGACAACGCCAAGAAAATGTTCGAAGCAGGCGTCGATATCAACGGTAAGAAGTATTTCAAAGGCTCAGAGCCCCACAAAGCAGCTGTTACCGGCGACACTGTGGGCGATCCGTTCAAGGATACATCCGGGCCTTCGATTAACATTTTAATAAAATTGATGGCTATCGTTTCGCTTGTTTTAGCTCCTTTTATTGCAGCTGTAAGGTAATAATAATACCTGATAGTAAATGGGATTTCCGCTGTTTATGCGGGAATCCCGTTTCTTTTTTGAATTAATTCAAAAGATAAGCAAACTTTTTTTGGTATTAACGTCAAACGTCAAAATGAGGATAGTTGATGAAAAAATATCTGACAATGATTTTGTATCTGCCCTGAAGGACGGAAATAACCGCTATTTCTCGCTTCTAATTAATAAATATAAAGTTTATGTCCTTAATATCTGCCATAAGTTCCTTTTCAACCGCGAAGATGCCGAAGACACTGCACAGGAAGTATTTGCCGAAGTGTGGCTTTCAATCGATAAATTCAGAGGCGACTCGAGCCTGTCGACATGGATTTATCAGATTGCTACACGGAAATCGCTCGATTTAATAAGGAAAAAGAACCGAAAAAAGCGGATTAGTTTCCTGAAAGGGCTTGTTGGACTGGAGGAAGCCGCCGAAACCCCGGCAGGAAGGGAATATAATCCTGAAGACAGCTTCTATTCGGGCCAGGTAATGGATTTAATGAAAAATGCTATGGAAAAGCTGGCCGAAAACCAAAAAACTGCTTTTGTGCTGAGTAAGATGGAGGATTTGAGCACCAAGGAGATTGCAAATGTCATGAAAACCAGCGAGCCGTCCGTTATCTCGCTGATTCACAGGGCTAAAGCAAATCTACGCGAAATTCTGAAAAAAAACTACCCCGGTGAAAGTTTTTTAAAGAAATGACATCTAATATAAAAATGAATAAGGAAATGATATGAATAAAGAGATTGAAAAAATTATCGATAACTACGGGGGTTTGAGTACTATTGAGCCCCGGCCCGGTTTCGAATCGGGGGTATACAGCAAAATCCAAGCAGCAGAAGCCGCAAGACTCCCCTATCCTGGAATGTTGCTAAGGCCAGCCTTAATTTTAGCTTTCTTAATTCTGAATTTCGCAACAATTTTCTCTCTTGCCGGCAGGGAAAGCAACTCCAATAGCAACGCGAGTGGTATTGTTGCCGTTGCCGAAGATTACGACCTGAATTATAAAGAAACCTTCTCATATATTTATGATGGAGTGAACTAATGGATACCAAAAACGGAAAGCGTAGAATTAATATCCTGGTTGCTGTTTTGCTTGTATTAAACGCTGTTACCCTTGGCGCCCTGTGGTACCTTTATATCGATGACGACGATCAGGCAAATACCCAAGATAAACGCAGGCGGCATATCGAGGACTTCATGAAAAAAAGAATGGACTTCAACGAAGAGCAGTCAAAAAAGCTGCTTGCCCTGCGCGAAGAACACTTCAGGGAAAAGAAAATCATCATGGACAGTGTCAGATTGCTGAAAAGGGAGTTGGTAGAGGAAATAATGAAGAATAGAACAGACTCTGTCGCCATTCAGAGAATCACAAGCACAATAGCCGCTTTACTGGCCGACAATGAAGAGAACTTTACGATGCACTTTATTAAAGTGAAGGAAATATGTACTCCCGAGCAGCGAACTAAGCTCAGGTCGTTTCTTTTGGATATGGCAAACCCGCACGATAAACACCACCCCGGCAGGCCAATACCCATCGGCGAGCGGCCGCCGCCACCGCTGTAATACTTGAGCAGCTAATTATTCTTTATTTAACAAATACAAACGGAGATGCTATGAAAAATAAAATGATTATGGCAGTACTTTTTATTGCCGCAATTAGCCTAATCGCACAACCGCCGCAGGCCCCAAAATATAAGGGCAGGGCACCGCAGGCAGAATCAAAAACCGACGAAGGATACGACAATCCCAGGCAGGGCATATTGGGCCGGCATAACCCTGCAATACCAGATTTGACCGACGAACAAAAAACGAAAATAGAAAGCCTGAAAATCGAACTGATGAAAGCCCTGAAACCTATTAAAAACAAAATTCGCGAAAAAGAAGCACAACTGCAGACACTGCGTACCGAGGACAAGCCGGATATGAACAAAATCTTTGCACTCGTCGATGAAATAGGCATGCTGAAAACACAGGCCAGGAAGGAGCACGAGAAGCATATTCAGGAAATCAGGCAGTTGCTGGACGAGAAGCAGCGCGTAGTGTTTGATGTTAACCACAAACACCGGCCAGGGATTATGCCCGGCGGCCAGGGAAAACACTCAATGCCAGGCCCCGGATGGGATTGACAGCATGTAATCATATGATTTAGCAAAACCTTCCGGTGGAATGCAGCTGCCGGAAGGTTTTGGTTTCTTGTGCAGTACAATAAATAGATAGAAGCATACAAAAATGAGGTTACGCAATTCTTGAACTATTAATCCGCGCGTATGTGCTGAAGCAATTAATTCCAGTATTCAGGCGTACTCAATGTTTATTGGTAAAACATATTTTCCTTCGCAATTACTTACATGAATATCCCGGATTGGACATACTCTCAAATTAACACTTGACGGAAAGCGCCAGACCTTAAATTATCGGGATACTGCATGTATGCCTGCAAATTTCAACCGAATTAATCATAGCTTTCAGGCAATAAAACTAATCGAAACATAACCTATGGGATACTATTTCCTCAAATTTCCACGATAATCATTTAATTAAATAATTTTCGTGTTAGTGCCGCAGGCTGCCCTTGGAAACGAATAGCACCAAAGCAAGCTTCGGGCGTATTATTGA
>DAINRZ010000242.1:0-6040 GCA_036741575.1 Kapaibacterium sp. (SeqCode) | reverse complement strand
GATTTTACATGATTTTTTATTTGGAAAAGATATCGAATTTGAAAATTTATCAATTGAAAATAGGCCTAAAACATACTTTCCGCACAGAACAAAAACAAGTTTTTCATATAATTTTGGTAAAAGTTATACTATTAAATTAGATAAAATTCAAATTGAAATCGATTTGACTATTGAATTTGATGGAGTAATAGGAGTCTTTGAAGGAAAGAACGGCTCACCGCATGATTTTGCTGTATATCAGATATACCATCCTTTTTTATACTATTATAACGCTAATTTTGAATCATCAATTAAAGGAAGAATTAAAGAAATTGTATGTGTATATGTTGTTAAAAAGAAAGAAAAGGGTATTACAAAACTGAAATTATGGGCATACTCCTTTGATGACCCAAAGGATATTACATCTATTAAATTTGTAAAATCAACTTGTTATAACCTTTTATCAGTAGTATAAAGATATGATTGAGAATTATAGAAATAAGGTATTTAATGATGACGTTCTGAATGTTTTAAAAGGATTGCCGGATAATTCAATCGATATGATTTATGGAGACCCCGATTATAATGTAGGAATTAATTATGCTGGTAATACTTACACAAAAAAATGGGATGAGTATATTGATTGGTATATTAGGCTTACTAAAGAATGTATGAGAGTACTAAAAAGTACCGGCAATCTTTTTATGATGAATTACCCTAAGCAGAATGCTTATTTAAGAGTAAAATATCTTGATGTTGAAGCATATGATGTACAAGATTATATTTGGATATATAATACAAATGTTGGTCATAGCAATCGAAGATTCACTACCGCACATAGATCTATATTGCATGCTACCAAGTCAAAAGAAAATAACTTTTTTAAAGAGAATGTAGCCCAACCTTATAAAAATCCAACAGATAAAAGGATTCTAAAGAGAATTGCCGAAGGGAATACTGGTAGGATGCCATACTCTTGGTTTTATTTTGATTTAGTAAAGAATGTTTCGAAGGATAAGACTTTTCATTCATGCCAAATACCTTTAAATCTCGTAGAAATGTTAATAAAATCTTGCACACAACCAGGAGACGATGTATTCGTTTTATTTGGCGGTAGTGGTTCAGAAGTAATTCTTTGCAAGAATTTGAATAGAAATTATATAAGTTGTGAAATTCATGAAAGATACTATGAAATGATAATAGATAGAATAAATAACAATGGAAGTATTAGGAGTGAGTATAGACTTGATTTCATTCAAAACAAGTATTTGAATAACAATAATATCTCTTCTATGTTCTGATATAATCATTTACTTTAAAAAATTATTTTACAGAAATCCTTATGAACCTTACATCTACAGTATTATTCGTAAAAGAAATGGAGCCAATGGCAGAGTTCTATACTAATGAATTGGGTATGGAAAAAGAGCTCGACCTGGGCAGCTATGTAGTATTCACAGGCGGGATAGCCCTTTGGCAGCCGGGCGAAGGGCACGCAATAACCGAAAACCTTGTTACTATAGATGGTTCGAATCGTTTCGAATTATATTTCGAAAATGATGACCTACCATCGCTTTGCCAAAAACTGGAAACAGCCGGGGCCGAATTCCTGCATAAAGTGCACGAAGAACCCTGGGGCCAGCTTACCATCCGCTTTTTCGATCCCGAGAGAAACCTTATCGAAGCCGGCGAACCACCCTCAGCCTTTGTCAGGCGGATGCTTGGCAGCGGTGTGTCTATTGAGCAAATATCGGAAAAAACAGGCATACCTGCTCCCGCAGTGGAGTTTTTACTCGAAAAGCCTGAATAAAACTATTAAAATATACTCTTTTCAACTTATGTATAAAAAAAAGTATAATAATCTGTTGCTTTTTCTAACATACATGCAAAGAAAATATTTCTATAATATAAAACTTCTTGTTTATAAGTCAGATATTCAATTTTTATAAAATCTAAATCTGTGGAATTGATTATTTTTGGTTATATGACGTTTTGTTGGGTAATTCATTCCCACATTGTTGGTTGATTCACCGAAGCTTTCTTCGGGATTGTTTATTATCTAAAAATAGAATGAGATTTAAAATAAAGGAAAAATTCATACACAACCCGGCTGAATGAGTAGTCAACATTAATATTCGAAGGATTAATTTCCGGCAACGCAAGCCCCTTCTATCAAAATGGGGTATTAAAATACTGATAATTCCATTATATTGATTCAGTTTTTTTAGCAAAATTTTATTTAAACCTATTCTATTTGACATAGCACCAATTTAATTATCCCATAAAAAATCAAAATTCAATTTTCAGGCTCTTTGCCGTCCAAAAACAGTAGCAGGTCGTCGATATTATCGGGGCTGCCCACAAAAAAGGGCACAGTCTGGTGAATGGATGTAGGCTCCACACTTAGTATGCTTTGTGTCCCGGTAGTGGATTTTCCTCCGGCTTTTTCGATAATAAATGATAAAGGGTTTGCTTCGTAAACCAGCCTGATTTTTCCTTCGGGCTTGTTTATTTCAGCCGGATAAAGGTAAATTCCCCCGTAATGTATAATACGGTGTACATCTGCCACCGCAGTGGCAATATAGCGCTGGTTATATGGAGTGCCTCTCTTTGGATCGGGCGTCTTGATGAAATCTATATAATTATTAACTTCTTTGCTCCACTTGTACTGGTTGCCCTCATTGCAACTGTAGTAACTGCCGAATTTCGGTATGGTAATACTCTCGAAAGTCAGCAGGAACTCGCCGATTGTGGGATCGTAAGTAAAGACATTAACTCCGTTTCCGCTTGTATACACAAGTACAGTACTGCTGCCGTATAATATATAACCCGCGGCAACAAGGTTATAGCCGGGCTGCAGAATATCATCCAGGTTGCCGTTGTCGCGCCTTGAGGGGTCTCTCCTTTTATAAATACCGAAAATGGAACCGATTGTAACGCTTACGTCAATATTGCCTGAGCCGTCGAGCGGATCGAACACCAAAACATATTTGCCTTTGGGGTATTCATTGGGGATATGTATCATATCGACTGATTCTTCAGATGCCATAACGCAAAGGTTGCCGTTGTGGTTCATAGTTTTATTAATAACCTCGTTGGCGTAGAGGTCCAGGCGGCGGACCCTTTCGCCGTGGACGTTGACGTTTTCGGTTAGGCCTAATATATCGTTCAGGCCGGCGCGCCTCACATTACTCGAAATGAGGCGGAAAGCAAAAGTCAGGTCGTGCATCAGCTTGGTAAATTCACCTGTAGCCGTAGGGTGGAGATTCTCCTGTTCCACAATGTGCCTGTCGATTGTAACGAGCTTCGATGTCTTTATTACCGGCATTATTCTTTCTTATTCAAAAACTTACATTCCATAGCCGCAAAATTATGAATTATTACTTAAAGTAACAGGATTTTTAATTATTTTTGATATCGAAGTAATTATTAAGTGTTTTAATTAATTAGAACAATATGGTATTTTACCCGAAAAACAAAAAGACAAATCCGCTATGGAAGCTGACGGGATTCCTGCTGCTGACGGGCGGTGCAAGCTCGCCGGTCAACCTTACAGAAGTAGTGGTAGAAGATTACGTTACCGTCAGGTACTTTATGTCGGGTTCAGTAGTTTTCGAGTTTGGAGATATTGAATTTATCTGGAATGAGAATAATGAAATTATTGCAATAGCCAACAAAACAGACAGATTCGACATTAATATGCTTGAAAATCCGGCAGATTTCTTAAATTACATCCTAAAAGCAATAGAAAGAAAGGTATAAACGAGATTAACCATGGTAAAAGATGAATACCCCATCACCCTGGCCGTCAGGGAATTGAAGCAAAAAGGTATTAACTTTGCGCCTTATATATACAGTTACGAAGAAAAAGGCGGCACCCGCCAGACAGCCAGGGAATTGAATATAGACGAACATGCGGTAGTGAAAACTCTCGTTTTCGAAGACGAAACAGGCAGAGCCTTTATCGTCCTTATGCATGGCGACCGGGAAGTATCGCAAAAAGAACTGGCAAGAATCAGGGGCTGCAAGCGTATAGAGCCATGCGATACTGCAAAGGCTATGAAAGCTACGGGCTATCAGTTTGGCGGCACAAGCCCGTTCGGTACAAAAACCAGAATGGAAGTATATGCCGAAAAATCGATATTAAGCCTCGATAAGATATATTTAAACGGAGGCAAAAGAGGGTTTATTATTGCACTAACCCCCTCCGATTTGGAAAAAGCGCTCGAAATAACTGAAATAGAAGTAGCTATAACGAAATAATTAACAATAGAAAGTAATTTTATGGCAGAATATTACGATACAAGAGTTAGAGGAATACTATCCATATTCCTGGTTATATTGGTGTTCTACCTGCTGAAACTGTTATCTTCGCTTTTAATTCCATTGGTTCTGGCACTGCTTTTTGCACTGCTATTCCAGCCCCTAATTCTATTCCTCAATAAACGTAAGGTGCCCAACTGGCTTATAGTACCTATAATATCTATCATTAGCCTTCTGGTGCTGATAGTTCTTGTTAATATTATAGTCCAGACTTCTACCGATATCTCCTCGCAGCAGGATTACCTGCTGGGCAGGCTCAACCTGAAAATCGAGGAAGCCCGGCTATGGGCCAGCTCTGTAACAGGTACTGATATTAAACCAGAATATGTAACAGACGAAATAAGCAAGATGATTAACGGGGAGTTCATCACTACAGTTCTTGGCGGCGTTGCTTCGTCAATCAGTTCTATAACAGGTTCGTTCGTCATGTTCGCACTTTATTATATAGTCCTGCTTTCTGGCATGTCCGGCAGCGGCGAATACCTCAATTACCTTGCCGGCAAAAACAGCGACGGCTCGTTGAAGGAAAACTTCGATAAAGTATCTAAGAGCGTTTATTCATACATGGTGATTAAAACACTAGTAAATTTATCCATGGGCATCTTAGTCGGAGTTACCTGCTACGCTTTTGGAATAAAATTCCCTATCTTCTGGGGATTTCTCACTTTCGTTTTTCATTACATACCTACCATTGGCTCAATCATTGCTACAATACCCCCTGTGCTAATGGGGATTATTCAGTTCGATGCTTTTGGTACGATATTAGCATTTCTGCTGATTTTGATGGCAGTCCAATTCATTATGGGCAATGTCGTGGAACCAAAAATTATGGGCGGCCACCTGCGGCTGAATACTGTTGCCGTAATTTTCGGACTTGTATTCTGGGGGTATATCTGGGGAGTTACCGGCATGATGCTGTCAGTGCCGCTGCTTGTTATTCTCAAGCTGGTTTTCGAGCACTTCCCTTCGCTCGAAATCTTTGCCCGGCTTATGGGATACCCCGATAATGCAGATGTAAAATAAATGAAATCGCCTGCAGACTCGTTTATTTGATTTAATCATGTTGGATTATTTGTAATATTTATATGAAAAGATCAATAGTTTTAATTTTATTATTTACTACTTCGGTTGTATTTAACCAGGATTATACAATACCAGAGGCCTTTCCCGGAGCCGAATACGAGAACCTGGCACCTATGGTAGGCAAATGGAAAGTTACATACCAGATGTTTTCCGAGAAAAAAGACGAAAATATTTTCGGCAGCGGAGTGAATGAAATCTATTTTCAGTTTAACGGAACTATGCTGGTCATTCATAATGTTTCGACACAAGTTGGTATGAGATACGAAAGCTATAGTTTTATTAGTTACGACAAAATCAACTCGGAATACTACTTGTTCAGGTACGATAATATTGTCCGTTCTAGAATCCATCTTGCCGGCAAATATAATGATCAAACCAGGACGCTTACTTTTGAAGGCGCTCTCCTGAATAAAGAAAAATACCCTGTCAGAATTACATACTTTTTCGAGCGCGACAACAAAATCGTAGGAGAAATATTCCTGGATGAAGGCAAGGGCCTGAAACAAACTTACAAAGAGATTCTTATCAAAGCTGAGTAAACGATAATTCTGCGCTCCCAAAAGCCCCTTAACCTCATTATTTTCAATTTTATTCTTATACATTATTAGCCTCGCCTAACATATTATTTAGCCATTTTTGCCCGAAAAAACGCGAT
>DAINRZ010000241.1:0-6050 GCA_036741575.1 Kapaibacterium sp. (SeqCode) | reverse complement strand
GCATAGAGTTTGCCAAGCGAAAACTCAATTGTCCTGTTGGTGATATTATCGAGGAACCGCTTGTCATGGGATACAATCATGATGGCGCCCTGGTATGTTTTCAGGAAAACCTCGAGCCAGCGTATCGATTCGATATCTAAGTGGTTAGTAGGCTCGTCGAGCAGGATACAGTCGTTGCGTGTAAGCAGTATCTTAGCCAGGTGTACACGCATTTGCCAGCCGCCGCTGAATTCATTCATGCCGCGGGAGAAATCGCTGCGTTCGAAACCAAGTCCTATAAGTACTTTTTCTACTTCGGCTTCTATTGACTGACCGCCCATGTGATGGTAAACTTCGCTTGCCTCTGTCAGGTTTTCAATTATTTTCATGTACTCATCCGACTCGTAGTCGGTGCGCTCTTCGAGTTCACGGGAGAACCTGTTTATATCGTCCTCCAGTTTTTTCAGGTCGTCCATAGCGCTTTCGGCTTCATCATATATCGAGCGTGTCGAGTCGGTCTGGATTTCCTGTGGCAGGTACCCGATTTTGTAACCGTTAGGCATGGCGATTTTGCCGCTTTCGGGCGATTCCAGGCCGTATATAAGTTTCAACATTGTTGACTTGCCCGAGCCGTTGCGGCCAATCAACCCGATACGGTCATTTTCCCCGACAGCTATCGAGACATTGTCGAACAGGTAACGCCCGGCAAAGTGAATTGATACATTTGATATATTCAGCATAATTAGATTTCCAGTTTACTTCAATTAAAAAGCTACAAAAATCGCAATTTTTTAATAAATGTGGAAGGTTTAAATGTTAAATAGTCATTTGAATAAAAAAGAAATTTATAAAAATATACTCTCTTACTTTTTCAATTTTCTATTAATTTCTATCAAAGTGTCTTTAAAAACAGATTCAATTTTTATATATGAATCAATCATAAAATTTATCATTTTTTCCCAGTCATTTCTATTGAAGTAATCCACGGCAGTCAATTCGCTTTTTATTCTTGAAGCTTTTTTATCATTCAACCGCTCCCATTCTAATATAAAACCAAATTTTGTATCAAGCTGTTCCTTTTGTTTAAAGAGTTCATCAAATATTTGCTTGTTTTCCTCTTTATTACTTCTTGAAATATATACTTCAGTTCGAGCATAATAGTGTGAGATTACAACATTAAATGTCACACCTGAAATACCTGAGCCTGTACCAATCCATGGATCTTTGGAAGGGCTAATATTTTGAAAAGAAATAGATTTCTTGTTCATTTCATTTAAGAATTTTTTCCAAAATTCAAAACGAAGGTAATGCCTTGTTTTTAATTCTTCCTGACTGTTTAATTCCTCTCGCGTTTTTTCTGCCATACTAATAATAAAACTTTCAGCTTCTTTTAAGGGTATTATTTGTTCAATATTAAGTAATAGCTGGTCATTCAGCTTATATGGTGTAACTTTAAAGCATTGAATTTTTAATTTGTAATTTAATAACCACAGAACTGTTGAGGTAACTTCTTTTCTGAAATTAGCTGCTACCATAACAATTCGCTGACTCTGCCCAATATTTAAAGAAATTTCTTCAAAATCTGCAGCATTAAAAAAATCCTTCAAATTTTCTTCGGCATTTTGGTTTAGTCCTAGTTTATCCAGATAGTCTTGGTATATTTTTTTTATCTGTTCTTTTGATAATGTAGAGCAATAAGATGCATATTTTAATACCTGCCAAGTGACATCTCTACCAGTATCATCAAGCTTGTTTTCAATTATTACTAAATTACCCTGCTTATCAATACCAAGTAAGTCCAATCTCTCTTTGGTTTCATTAAAGCCATCGAATTCTTCCTGTATAATAATTATTTCATCATTTGGATCTTCACTGCAAAGCGACTGAGAATTCTTAGCAAGCCAGGACTGTAAGTTTTTTCTTTCACTAAATCCCAGTTCAGAAAATGTTTTTTCTTCAATTTTTGTAATTTTATTCTCTTTTTTATCGATTAAATACATTGAGATGCCTTTCTCTTTATTTCTTTATAAATCTCAGGATACTTTACAGGGAATACATTCTTCTCCTGCAGCAATTTCAAAGAAACTGATTTTTTTTTCGTAAACAGAATATCTATCTCTTTTGTAGTAATTATAAAAAATTCCCATTGTTCCATATCTAACGGATTAATACAAACTTCATCTCTTGTATTTAGCAAACAAAAAACATAAATAACTGGATCTCTTTTTATAGTATTACTATAAATCTCAGTTTCAGCATCTTTAACATGTGATTGCTTAATTGCAAATGAAATTTTTGAATAAGTTTTTTGAGCCCATGTTTGTATGTAAGCTGCAGATTTAACTTCAATTTTTATTCCGTCAGGCGTTAATAAATCATAAGCATCCCATTCGGCACGAGGCACATTCATATTCGCATTTGTTGCTGTAGCTACAATATATTCTGCGAATACTCCACGGGTAGCATTACTGACTAAATCTGAGGCGCTCCACTTCCAAAAATCAAGTAATTTAAAAGGTAGTTTTACGTTATTAATAGTCAATGGTTCCTGTCCGGTTTTAATACCAGCTTGAATTTGCCCTAAATTATTTACATCTATACTTTTACTTTTACTTTTTCCCATTTTTTCAACACTAAGCCCTTCTTCCCTTTTGTTCGAAAAGAATTTCATCGCTCTTAATTGGAATATTTTGTCCTTTTGAAACAGGAAAGTTACCAGGTAATAAAGTTATGATTTCACCTATAAAATCTTCTTTAGCCTTCATAATTATTTTAATATCTATCATACCAGAATCAATACTATAACTATTACCTTTTGTAATTTTTACAAACAGCCTTACAGCATATATGCAACCAATTCTTATCTCTTTTATCTTTTGATATTTTGGGAATACGTTTGGGTAACTGCCTAAAGGCAATGAGGGATTGAGAATATGATAACCTTTTTGATCTATCTCTTTCTCAATTTCGGGGCTAAATTTACCAAATCCTATCATAACAGGTAATTCTCAAATATTATTAAACAATTACTATAAAGTTTGCCTTTTGCATAAACTGGTGCTACCCCCCCAAAAAAAAAATGCCCTACGAAACCTGCCTTTTTAAGGTAACAGATAAGTTCTTTACAGGTAACAGGTTTAAACGGCGGCATCGGCTTTTTCGTTAATTTTAAGGCTTATTCCGTAAAACAGAGCCGTCGTCTTCGAGTATTTCGTATTTAGCCTGCTTAAGTGCGCTTTGTATATATTCATAATCATATTTTCTCTCCGTAATTATTCTTCGGGTAAAACGGTATTGCCGAAATGTTATTTTGTGAAAAAGAAATACAGAATTCGTTTGTTTTTTCTTTATTGCAACTAAATATTAGTTGCAATAAAACTATTATTTTGTTGAAGTCGTATATTAAAATTTGAAGATAAACTAGAGGGGGAGCTTAGGAAGCCAAATGATTTTACTTATAATGAACTGGTAACATTATTGAGCGGGTTTGGATATAGTGAAATTAAAACCGGAAAGACTTCCGGCTCGAGGGTGGCATTCATCAATGATGAAAGCCGCCATATCATAAGGTTGCACAAGCCACATCCCGGTAACATATTGAAAAATTACCAGATAGAGCAGGTTATCGAAGAGTTTAAAAGAATAGGAGTAATAAAATGAAAGATAAATTGAAATATAAGGATTTTATAGGTTCGGTTCATTTCAATGACGCGGATAATATATTTTACGGCAAAGTAGAAGGTATTGACTCCCTTGTCAGTTTCGAGGGCAAATCTGTATCTGAACTAAGGCAGTCATTCGAAGAAGCTGTCGACGATTACCTTGAAATCTGCGAACAAACCGGCAAACAGCCTATGAAGTCATTCAACGGCACATTCAACATACGCATCAGCCCTGAACTGCACCGCAGAATCTCCGAAAAATGCTATGCCTTAGGCATCCCAATCAACAAAATCGTCCGGCGGGCTATAGAGAGGGAAGTGGAGGGGGGGTAAATTATTAAAGATAATTTTTCAGGAAAATGAAATAATTACTTGTTTTCTTTAAACTCCTTTTCCAATTGCAATCTAATTTTGCAGAACTCTTTAATTAAAGGGTGTGTAGATTCTTCCTGCTTAGCCTTTTACCCTATTTTTGCCGGTTCTTTTATCAAGGACAGCAATAGTCTGAATTATGGGGCTGGCATGATTCAATGCATTTTGATTTTGTATTGTATTCCATTAACTATGAAAACAATGTGGTTTGTATTGTATCGGAACGCAGAGAAAATTTGTACCTTTTATTTTCTTTGTCAAATTTAATCCAAGGCTGCTTTTTAAGATACTCTGTTAGCTCACTGGTTTTCCAATCTAATTCCAATGATTTTTTAATTTCTTCAGAAAATAATATCGAATCTTTCAATAACTCTCTGATTTGAAATTCAATGGAATCAATATTATCATTTCCATTCTTTTTTTCAGGTACATCTTTCTCTATCTTCGTATGTATTTCAGTTGGCAAATCTTGTTTAACAATATCCCCAAACAAATTAACAGGTATGGCTCCTCTTTCAATTAACAAATTGTTAGCATTTTTTTCATTTAATTCAGGCAGCCTGACAAAAATTTTTCTTCCTTTTCTTAATCCATCGATTACACCTGACCAGGTGCCTCCTTTATCGCTGGACTGAGCTACATAAATATCATCTGCCACGCCATAAATTATTGGATTTCTCGCCATTGCTAATTGAACACTCCATGTGGCTTTTGGGAAAAAAGTACTTAACACAAGTACATCCCCTGCTTGAATTTCTTGATAATATTTATTAAACCCTGAACCAAAAGTCATAATTCCCTGTGGTAAAACAATAATACTTTGACCTTTATATTTAATTGCAGAATCAAGAGCTTGTTTATCAACACCCTTAGCAAATCCACTTACGACAACTTTAAAATCTTTTGATGCATTTTTCGCTACCTCATCTGTGAATTTCAGAGAAATATCATCTGCATCTCTTGAACCAACAATTGCTACAGACTTTTCATGTAAAAGTTGTTTATTTCCTTTAATATAAATAATTGGAGGTGAAGACTTGATTTTTAAATTATCTTTCAAAGTCTTTGAGTATTTTGGGGAATCAATAGTAATTATCTCATATCCCTGAGCAAGTAAATCCTCTGTTAAAAACGAATATTGGGGCAATTCTCTTTTTACTTCTTCTAAGTAAAATATCTCTTTTTCTGATAACTCGATTTTATTCTTTAATTCTGATGTATCATAACTAAACAAATCACTTAATTGTTCTTTTTGTTCGTGAATTACTTTTATAATAACCTGATTTATTCTTTCAACACCCCAGTTTTTAATCTGTGATAGCGCTATCCAATAAACTAAATCTCCATTCATGATAAATCACCTCCAACAGTTTTTGCTATAACTAATGGCGCTATACAGGATACGCCAAGAGTACTAAGATATTTGCCTACCTCTTTAATTGTTACACCCGAATCGTAAATATCATCAATCAATAAAATTGATTTGTTTAAAATCTCGATTGGGTTTTTATATGAAAACACATTTTGAATATTATCCTTCTTTAACAAAGAATTCTGGAATATCTTCTGTGGTTTTGTTTCTTTCAATTTATACAAATTATGTGAAATCGGTATTTTTAATACATCAGATAATTTTTGTGCATAATTCCTGACTAATGTTCCTGATTCAGTAGGAGGAACATATAAAATTAAATCGAATTTCATATCCTTAAACTTTCTTCGAAAGGCTTTCAACCCTATTTTTAGTAAATGATCAGGAAAATCACCTCCGTTTTCATATTTACAGTGATGAATAATTTTCCCGACATTTGAAAAACCGTAAAAAGATGCCGCTACTCCTTCTATGAGTTTATTATGTTGGCTAGATACATCTAATATTGGGAAGTAACTTTCATAAAACTCTTCAACTTTCTTACTCCATAAATCATCGGCTATGAATTTTACTACATGATTTGTGTCATTATCGCATTTGTTACATACTTTTGAATCACTATCACCAAGATATTTACATAAATAATCCATCCGGCAAGATTGAGT
>DAINRZ010000240.1:4895-6079 GCA_036741575.1 Kapaibacterium sp. (SeqCode) | reverse complement strand
TAAAGCTGAAACTGCAACCAGGGCTTTGGTTGCCGATAGTGTCAAAGAAGGTGCTATTACTCAGTCCATGTTGGCTCCTGGTATCAAAGCCGACCCAAAAGGCCCGGCAGGTGGTGATTTGGCGGGCGAATACCCCAATCCATTAATAAAAAACAACGCTGTCGATAATTTAAAAATTGCAGATAATTCAATCAGCGGGAATAAAATTCGCAGAAATGCCGTGCTCGATTCGAATATAACGGCTCCCGGCAAGCCATTGAATCATGTTTTGCAGGTTACCGACGAAACCACAGGTGCAACAGGCTGGGGCCCGGTTATAATTAAAGGAAATGCCGGCGGAGACTTATCCGGCGAATATCCGGACCCGGTTGTTGACGGCCTGCGCGGCAAAGGTATCAGCTTTACAGTGCCGAGTGATAACCAACTTTACATCTTCGATGCATTAAATGATATTTGGACTCCGGGTAAAGTGGGTATTAAGCAACTACATTCTTCAGACACCTCCGGCAACATGCCTTCGACTGCTGCTGATAACGGTAGATTGATGTTCTATAGATATACCGGTACAGGTTCCGACCCGAACAAACTCGCCTGGTCTTCGCAGCCATCTCACGGTTTTGTGCCTCAGTGGGATTCCACTTCAAAGACTTTTAAATGGATTAACGGCAACGTTATTTTTACCGGCGGCAATCTCGACGATGCATATGAAACAGGCAGCGTAATAGATGTCGATGCCGGTAATCCTGTCACCATTAATGGTTTAGCTGATGGTGCAAATGATTTCGTTGTCAATGGTGAAGCTCTGCTGGCAGGGAATGTTCAGGTAAATGGCAACCTTTTAATTGGAAATTCATCGCCAACTGCATATATTTTCCGAATAAACGGCAATGATGTACTTACTACAGGAACTGCAGTCGGCTCAAACCCGGCTTCTGATATAACCGGTACAATTAGTAATATGCAAATAAAGGCCGATGCAGTTACATCTGCCGAACTGGCTAATAATTCCGTAACAACCACTGAGATATTAGATAATACAATAACTGCCAATGATATTGGAACGGGCGCTGTTACTACAGATGAAATCTTAGATGGAACGATTGCCGCAGCCGATATAGGAACAGGGGCAGTTACTACAGATGAAATTTTAGATAATACTATAGCCGCAATCGATATAAATACCG
>DAINRZ010000240.1:0-4795 GCA_036741575.1 Kapaibacterium sp. (SeqCode) | reverse complement strand
ATGATATAGCTTCGAGTACCATAACGACGACTCATATACTGGATAATACAATTTTGTCTGCCGATATTGCCGACGGCACAATTACATCTACGGATATTAATGATAATACGATAGCTGCAGCCGATATTGGAACGGGCGCTGTTACTACAGATGAAATTTTAGATAATACTATAGCCGCAATCGATATAAATACCGGCGCAGTAACAACCGATGAGATATTAGACGGTACTATTCTCGGCGATGATATAGCTTCGAGTACCATAACGACGACTCATATACTGGATAATACAATTTTGTCTGCCGATATTGCCGACGGCACTATTACCTCGACTGATATATTCGATGGTACGATTGCAGGTGCAGATATTGGTACAGGTGTTATTACAAGTACGCACGTTTTGGATAATACTCTGACAGCTAACGATATTGGCGCAGGTGCTGTTACAACCAGTGAAATACTTGATAACACAATAACTTCGGCTGATATTGCGACCGGATCGGTTACTACAGATGAAATTTTGGACGGTACTATCATTGGTGATGATATAGCAAACGATGAAATAACAACATCGCATATTCTCGATAATACCATAACTGCCAACGATATTGGAGTTGGAGCTGTAGCAACAAGCGAAATCCTTGATAATACAATAACTGCAAACGATATTGGGCCAAATGCTGTTGGTATGTCTGAAATGGCAGACGACGCAGTCGGCCCAAATGAAATTGATGTATCCCTTAATTATCCATGGACAGGCTTACATACTTTCGGTGACGGAACAGGTGCACACAAATATACATTTTATTCCAATGTACCGCCTGCCGGCAACGATGCAACACTCTTAGCACAAAACGCCGATCCCACTGGCCTGGCATTTAAAGCTCTGGGAAATGTAAATGTTTCAGCCACCCTAACGGCAAATACTTTAGCTCTAACAAATCCGCTGACAGCAGGTAATATTAGCATCGATGCATCGACTATTGTTAATAATGCCGGAACACTAAAAGTCGGTACAGTCGGGCCTACAAATATGAGTTTAACATCAAACTATGCCTGGACCGGAACACATTCATTTACCGATGCGAATAACGCACAGTTTATTGTCTATTCCAATGTCCCGGTAAGCGGCAATAATGCTACTATATATGCAAGGAACGACGCAGCTAACGGATTTGGTATTTACACAAATGCGAAAGCTAAAATTGCCAAGAACTTACAGGTTGGCGACAATACCCTGAACAGTACATCTGTGACAGCTTATAATAATTCTGCCACTCAAACAATAGACGTTGTAAATTATAGCGCTGCAGGTAAAGCCATGAAATTGACAAATGCAGGTGATTATTCATTGCATATAGACAGAACAGACGGAGATGTTACAACCGAAGCATTGTATATTGAGAATGGCGGTTTATCTGTCATGAACGGCGTAATTTTAAATGCAAGCACGTTCAATGACGGTGACGGCCTGGGTATGGTTGCCCTTTTAAATATGGGCAGCGGCGAAGCAATGTATGCAAATAGCAACAGTACTCTAAAACCAACAGTTGTTTTGGAAAACTCTGATGCTACAAGCGCTTCAAAGGCTCTAAAAATTGCTAATGGCGGAGTAGTACTAAAATCAGCAGTTGCAACCGGTACTGCTGATTTGTCTAATTACGGGTATGCTTCCGTTATACAGATAAACCAGGATATTACTACCCCACCCGCAGGCGAAGACGGGCAGATATTATACATATACAACAGTGACGGATCGGATCATACTTTTAACGGAATGAACGTGAAGGCAGGCAAAGTTTCAACATTCATTTATATTGGTGCATGGCGGCAAGTGGACGACCCGAGCTAATAAAAATGATGGAAATTGTTGTTAGTTATTGACTTTTAAAAATAAAAAAAAATGGACTAAAGATAATTAATGAAATAACTATTAATATATAAGGATGTAAGAATTATGAAGAGAATACTACCCATTTCTTTTCTGATTCTGTTGACAAATTTGTTAACAGTCCTATCGACTGATTATTATGTTTCCACAACTGGAAACGACGGCAATGGGGGCACTTCGTGGGGAGATGCCTTTCTTACGATTCAGCAAGCTGTGAATACTGCCGGGTCTGGCGATAGAATATATGTCAGGGATGACGCAGGAACCCCAACAGAATTTAGCGAAAGCATAACCATTTCTTCTTCCAAAGACGGATTATATATAATCGGTACTGACGAAGACGGAAACAGGTTTCCTGTCCTTAATGGCAGTGGTGCAAGCAAAGGATTTATTGTCCAGGCAGACAATATCCGTATAGAGAAATTTACTATAATAAATTTCACAAACGGAGGGAATTATTCTGGCGGGGCTGGTTCTGGTATTTATACCGATGATGGGACTTACGACCACATTTTAATTGATAATAAAATTGATAATAGCGGATGGGGGATTTATTGTGTAAATACTTCAAATACGCAGATTCTAAAAAATCAAATTGGGAATTTTACCGGTACAACTGCATCTGCCCCGGGAATCCATTACAGTGGCGGGAATGGCGGTGTCGGCGTGTATCTGCTTAGTACAGGCTCTGCTCTCGAGAGCAATATTGTCGGTACTTCGGCTAATGGTAATACTATAAAAGACTGCGATGCTTACGGCGTGAAAATTGGATTTCATTCAAGCAGCGTTTCTGCAGATATGTCCGTTATTTCGTATAATACTATTCAGAATTGCGGCAACTCAACTACCGGTGGTTTTGCCATTGGGATGAAAAATTTGGATTACCAGGTCAATGTAAATGATAATACATTCAGTTCTGATTATAACGGTATCTATGCTGAAGGCTCAGCTCTGGAACTGTTTATTGGAAATAACCAATTCAACGGCACAACCAATTCTATTGAACTACAAATATCAAATTCTTTCGATGCCGGTTTAACATATGATATCTGGAAAAACTCAGGCAACACTTTCGACGGAGCATCGTGTGCGGCTTTGCATGCAACAAATTTGCAAATTGTCGATAATGCAGACGGATTCCGTTATATACGGAATAAAATTTCCGAATCGGTTATCGATGCTGCAACCGGCGAAAGAGTTTACATGAGTGCAAGTACTTTTACTGAAAATATAACTGTAAATAAATCATTGACTTTTGAATCCGGAGGTGGCGTTACTATTTCCGGGAATCTCGACTTACAGGCAAATTTGTCTGTTATAGGACAGTTCTCGATAACAGGAGATCTGACTTTGTCGGGGGGGAATCTTACAATAAATAATCATGACTTTACAGTTACGGGATCAATTACTCCCAATTCAAATACTATAAAAACGGTTGGAACAGGATATTTAGCCTATTCTTCTGCTACCGGTTCGACATCCTATGGTTATCCTTTAGGTAACGATTCATACAAATTTCCTCTGACAATAACTCCTGGTAATTCGACTGCATCGCCACTGAAGGTAAGACTACTAAATCTTACTCCGCACAATAAAAGAAAAGGTGATGACAGGCTAGCTGTAGAGCAGGTTTGGGATATAAGCGGCGAAGCGAGCCTCAATGCATCAGTGAAATTTGAATGGCCTGGAACAACACCACCAAAAGGGTCATTGTTCAATACCGCAAATACTTTTGCCGGGCTTGGCAATGGTTCCGATTGGCTTTCGCAGGTTTCCAATCCCGTAAGGACAGCAACATCATTACAAATCGACGGTGTGAACACATTTGCCGATATGTCGGTTTTCTGCTGGACGACTGGTACTTCGGGGTATTATGCATTACAGAACTATCCGGGCACGCAGGCTAGATCAATTGTCTTTACTACAGTTTCCGATAACTCCTTATCGTTTCAGTGGACAAACGGTAACGGAGATAATGTATTAGTCGTGGGTAAGCAGGGTGGCAATCCTGATGCTCCGGCGAACGGAACTTCCTATAATGGCAATGCAAGCTGGACTGGGGGTGGAGATACATACGGCAGCAGTACAAAAGTGCTATATAGCGGTACAAATGCAACATCTTCCATTACAGTTACAGATTTACAGCCTGGAACAACCTATTATTTTCAGGTATTTACTTTTAACGGTTCAGGTAACCAATCATATTACTCTTCGGAATCGGGCACTTATAATCCTCGCAGCAGGTCTACCTCTCCTAAAGCGACATTTAATTCAGTAAGCCCCAGCCCCGTTTGCGAAGGCGAATCAGTCGATATGAGCATTACTGTTAACGGGACTTCGGGAGCTAACCTTATAAAAATTAATTATTCCGACGGCCAGGCTAATTTCTATAATGAAAACAGCAATAGTTATGGTACGCCATTTAATGTAAATCATAGCAATATTTCGGCTGCTGCTGGAAGTTTCAGCCTTATTTCCGTTAGGGATAAAGCAGGTAAAATATGCACATTGTATGGAAATCCACAAGTTATAACAGTTAATCCAAAGATTATAAACAATACCATATCAGCCGCACAGGAAATCTGTACTGGTACAACTCCGGCACAATTAAACGGGTCTTCGCCGACAGGTGGAGATAATTCCTATTCATATTTATGGCAAAGCAGCACAACATCAGGTACAACTGGTTTCAGTTCAGCAAGTGGAACAAATAATACCCAAAACTATTCACCGGGTGTGTTAACTCAGACTACTTGGTATAGAAGAATAGTAACTTCAGGAAGTTGCGATGACACTACCACATCCATACAGATAACTGTTAATCCTGTAATAGCCAATAACAGCGTATCGGGCGCACAGGAGATCTGCACCAATACGGCTCCTGCCGGCCTTACCGGCAGCACCCC
>DAINRZ010000239.1:0-6103 GCA_036741575.1 Kapaibacterium sp. (SeqCode) | reverse complement strand
TTTTTTAATCTTTGGGTATTATGATTTCTGAATCGGAAATAAAAAAAATAACAGAGGCAATTGTGCTTTACTTTAATCCTGAGAGAATAATTCTATTTGGTTCTTATGCCTATGGAACTCCTCAGGAAAGTTCAGATTTAGATTTACTGATTGTAATGCCTTTCGAAGGAAAAAGCATCCGAAAATCTTTAGAAATTTGGAGTAAGGTTAGGCCGGCATTTTCATGTGATTTTATTGTTAAAAGGCCCGACGATTTTGCAAAACGATATAGTCTTGGCGATCCGTTAATCGGCGAAGCTGTAGATAAAGGCAAAGTGCTTTATGAACGAATTAATTAACCATATGTTTGGTATATTGACACTTGATGAAATCGACCACCTCAGTACCAAAGTTTTGGAAAAAAAATGATTATAAGCCGGCGATATTGCCGGCCATACTATATATTTTTTTACATAGTATCTAATTTAGTAATAAAAACATAATTTTTGATATTTCCGTCAAAGATTATCTAAAAATACAAAACCTGGCATAAAAGTAATTATTAATCCCATTTTCAAGCCTCACAATGTAATTGCCGGAAGGCAAACCTGATATATCAACTTTGTAAACACTTTCTCTGCTTTCAATTGAACAATCCATTACCTGTATGCCATGAACATTCGATATTTCAAATCTGGAATTTCCTGCACAACTTTTCGGTATATTAAAAAATATTAAATCTGAAGAAGGATTAGGATAGACTACAAGCTGATTATCATTCTCAAAAGCAGGCAACTCATCATCGCCGGCAGATAATTTTAATCCCATATCGAAAACTTGCCTTGACCTGTAAACTTTATCTAAAAGGCTGTTTTTTGCTATTTTGCCGTTTTTCAATCCCATATCTTCGCTTGAACCACTTGCTTCGGCTTCTACTGCCGGCAAAGCAAAAACGATACCTACAAAAACACAGGCTGAATCGCCGGGTTTCATATTGAAAGAGCCTACCGACATCAATATTCTTTTATCACCCGGGCCATTATCTCCGTCGAGAACCTTCGAAGAAATGAAATTATACCTATCATCATCAGTATTCGGGTCCATTGTAATTGGCCAATTCCTGAAATTAGCCAAACCGATTTGTTCATTAATATTATACTTGCTTTTATCGTTTCTCAGGAAGTCAACGTCTTCCATATCAAAAAATATTGAATCGATACAGGTTTCTTTGCCGTTTACAATTTTCCATTCAGTGCATTGCCAGCAGTATTTGCCAGGCACGCCGTCAATTTCAGCAATAACAGTCCCTTCGCATTTTTTTATAGCCGGAGACTGCAATAGTTCAAAACCAACATAACCAAATCCCATTCCTCTTTCCATTTGATCCGTATTTGACCAACCTATTATAAGGTTAAGCGAATCGATCTCATGAAAATAATCGCACCTGTCATTTGTTGCGCCATTCCGAGGGTTATTTCTATGTGCGATATCCATGTCATACAACGGGGCAATCCAGCAATTAAACAACTCATTTTTCGATTTATTTATTACATTGTATTTAATAATGATAATGTCTCCGTATTCATCGCCGCTCCAACTGTAAATAGTTTGTTCGAATTGCAGGCCAAGCGGGTAACCGGCATTTTTCCTTGATTGGATACTATCATAATAATTAATATCCGTATCCTTGTATGTGCAGAAAATATCTTCGTGCGACAAAAAAGCAGGCCCATTAGGCAGAAATATATTATTGCGTTCGGTAGCATCGTTAACATAATTACCCTGATAATTATCTTTGGCAAGAACTCTGCTTTCATCGGAGGCCCAAATTGGCCAATTAGGCCCGTCGCTTGTTAAGAGCGGGACACCATTGATTTTATTCATATCAGTAGAAAAATATATCCTGTATCTGAACTTTTCGCTTGAATCTGCAATAGTGCCGTCTTCAATTCTACCAGGCGCAAACCACCCCTGACCGGTATTAGGATTGTAACCGATAGAACAAAATTTCTTGATTTCGCCGGCTCCCGGAGAAGGTTTCATTGCACCGAACCATAAGCCGCTTGCAAATATGTACTGGTTGACCGACTCTCTTGGCCAGAAGACACCACCGATACTATTACGATAGTCATATCCGAATATCCCATTATTCATCAGGACAAATTGGACATTAGAAGCAGTATTTTTCTGGTAATCAATTAATCCTGCTGCTAACCTTTGGGTGTTGTTAGAATTTTGTTTATCGGGGATTCCAGAATTCAACAGGGAAATTGTAAAAACAAAGAGTAATATAATAAACATTAGAAATCGTGTTACAAATGACATAAAATACTCCATAATTAATAATGTATTTTTAAAAATATAAAATAATAAATTTTTCGATAATTCTCAATGATAGAATAATCTGCGCGCAAATTCTATTGTTAAAAAAAATAATTGCCTTAGATTTTTTTATAATAAATCGAGAGGTTTTTAAAAAAAACAAAATTAATAAGAACTTATCCCACTTCCCTCTTCGATTGCTCCCAGATTTCATCCATTTCGGCAAGTGTCATATCTTTTAGCTTTTTACCCATTTCCTGCGCTTTTTGCTCGATGAATTTGAACCGGCGGGTGAACTTTTCGTTGGTATGCTGCAGGGCATCTTCGGCAATAATGTTTTCGAATCTGGATGCGTTTACTAATGCAAACAGCAGGTCGCCGAATTCATCGAAAGCATTTTCGGTATTATTGCTGTCGAGTTCTGCTTTAAATTCAGCAAGCTCTTCTTCCACTTTTTTCCAGACATCCTTTTTATCTTCCCAGTCGAATCCGACGTTCGATACTTTCTCCTGTATTCTCTGTGCACGCAGAAGCGCCGGGGCCGAGCGGGGCACGCCCTGCAATATGGATTTCTGCCCTTCTTTCATTTTAAGGCTCTCCCAGTTTTGCAGCACCTGGCCGCTGCCGCTCACATTAACTTCTCCGAATACGTGCGGGTGCCGGCTGACGAGCTTCTCGTGGCTTTTTCTCATTACGTCGATAATATTAAATGCTCCCCTTTGCTCGGCCATGAATGCATGAAGTACTATATGAAGGAACATATCTCCCAGCTCTTTGGCCAGTTCCTCGTCATTGCCGCTTTTTATTGCTTCAATGGTTTCGTAACATTCTTCAATCATCAGGTACGATATCGAATCATGAGTCTGCTCCCTGTCCCAGGGGCAGTGCAGGCGCAGCAGCCTTACGAGTGTATCGTAGGCCTGGAACCAGTCTTTTATACTCTCCGGATTATCCGGCAAAGGAACCGGCTGCCTGCCGTTATTTATATTATCTTCCATCATTGGATTCTTTAGTTGAACATTATATTCAAAATTAAGATTAATTCCGCTGTCAAAAAATTAATTTTACTTGAATATATTTAAAAATCTCTTTAGTTTTAATAGTTTGAATAAAAATGTTTTCATAATTAAGATATTAATTTTAACTGATGATAAGGTTGAATTACTATTTAGCTCAATTTATTACTAATTAAGGAGACTCTATGTCGGAAGGAAAAAAGTTTGTACCTTTTGTGCCACCCGAGTCGAACATGGCTGAATTTACTATCAAGGCACTTATAATAGGCCTTGTGCTTGCAGTTGTTCTCGGCGCAGCCAATGCATACTTAGGCCTGAAAGCCGGTATGACTATAGCTGCGACCTACCCTGCCGCCGTAATCGGAATGGCTTTGCTCAAGCTGCTGAAAGGCTCGATACTTGAAGAAAACATCACCAGGACTGTCGGCTCCATCGGAGAATCTGTTGCTGCGGGCGCTATATTTACTATACCGGCGTTTTATATAGCCGGCTTGTGGGACCCGTTTTTAACGGAAACCACCTATATTACAGCTACTTTAATACTCGTTTTCGGCGGTATTCTTGGCATTATGTTTGTAGCCCTGCTGCGCAGGGTAATGGTGGAGGATGCCGACCTGCCATTCCCCGAATCTGTTGCGGCAGCAGAAATCCACAAATCCGGCCGTTCTACCGGCGGAGGTTCCAAATTCCTGTTCTCGGCAATGATTGGCGGCGGTATAGTCAAAGTCTTGACCCAGTTAAATATGGTCCCATATATATGGGAGAAATTTGTTACTTTCTCTAAGCAGACTATTACCGGCACACAATTTACCGGCCAGGGCGGCCTGCTGCTTAGTTCTCCCGGCATCAGCCCTGCATATATGGGTGTCGGTTACATAATAGGCCCAAAGCTGGCTTCGCTCAACTTTTCCGGCGGTATGATTGCATGGGGGTTACTTGCCCCGATTATATTGTATTTCCTGACTCCGTTCCTGCCTATAAACGAGTGGGCACAGATGCTGGTATCCAACAGGGGGATGGCTCCCGAAGACGCAATGGCAAAGGTTACCGACCCTCATTTCCAGATTTTGGAGGTGTGGAAGTATATCGTGAGGCCTATCGCTATCGGCGGCATGCTTGTGGGCGCTTCGCTCACTTTGTGGAGAATGCGCAAGAGCCTGATTGCCGGTATTGTACGCTCGGTTAACGATGTAAAGAAAGCGGCAACCGGCGGCACTGTTACTACAGAAAGGACCGAGAAGGACATGCCGTTCACATGGATAATGGCTGGTATTCTGCTTGTGGCCATCGCTACTTTTTTAATTACTTTCCTGATTTTTAAAACTTCGTTTATTATTGCTTTTGCTGCATCGACTGTAATGATAATCCTGGCATTCTTCTTTGCGGCAGTGTCGGGTTACCTCGTAGGTATTATGGGCTCGAGCAATAATCCTATCAGCGGCCTGACTCTGACAGCCCTCGTGGTTACAGCCCTCGTACTCGTAGCCCTTGGCGTAACATCCGATTCCGGCGGTGTTGCTGCTGTTCTTGGTGTTGCGGCTATTGTTTGCGTATCCGCTGCCGTTGCCGGAGAAATGCTCCAGGACCTGAAGGCAGGCCATATTCTTGGCGGCACACCCTGGAAGATGCAGATTGGCGATATTATTGGCGTGGTTTTGTCCGGCGTCGTTATGTTCGGCGTTTTAGCATTCCTCAACGACGGCGACATAAATATGGGCAAGGCGGCAGGATACGAAGGCGGTTTCGGAAGCAAAACCCTCTCAGCACCTCAGGCCGGCCTTATGGCACTGCTTTCGCAGGGTATCGTCGGCGGCCAGATGGCATGGCCACTCATTATTGTCGGCATCCTTATGGGTATCGGATTTGTAATGATGCAGGTAAAAAGCCCCATGCTTGTTTCGGTGGGTATGTACCTGCCTTTGGAAACAACATTTGCCATTTTTATCGGCGGCCTTATTAAAGGAATCGTTGATATGTATGTTGAAAGGGGCATATATACCGACGAAGAGAAAGCAAAGATAGAAAACACCGGCGTATTGTTAGCCTCGGGCTTTATTGCCGGCGAAGCATTGATGGGGCTTGTTTTTGCCGGCCTGGCAGTGGGCGATATTATTCCCGACCCTGTATGGCCCGAAGCTCCATTCTACCTTAGTTTGGTTGTGCTTGCTATTATTGGCTATGTCCTTGTCAGGGTTCCCCTAAGGAATTCCGGCAAAACAGCATAAACTATTGTTTAAATGTTACTTACAGGGCTGCTTCGGTCAACCGGGGCAGCCTTTTTTAGTTTAATAACAGCAAAGACAATTCTGATAGATACTTTTAATTTTACTACTGATTCAAAAGATTAACATTAGCTGGCAGAAATTTTTACAATTTGCGGTTACCACAGGGACAAACCTGAAACTGAAAAGTATTTCATTCTTACTTGTGGATATGATTCACCGCCACTGCTTCTTGCTTTCCACCACTATCTCATGCTTCCCGCGGGCAAACCCGCGGGTTGATATACCATTTCCATCATCATATCCTCTACCAACGGCTAAAGCCGCCGGTTGCTATAACATTGCAGCAACACACGGCTTTAGCCGTGTGTAAATTAAATCCCAACATATTCGTTACAAATATCAAATATTTTCTCATTATTTTTTGGATATGCAAATATTATTTATTATATTTGTATTATATAAAATGTTACAATTTATATATTTGTTATACGTTATATGATACATATTATATTTGGCACTTGTAGAGACGCACGGCGTGCGTCTCAGGGAGGAATAACAGAG
>DAINRZ010000238.1:0-6109 GCA_036741575.1 Kapaibacterium sp. (SeqCode) | reverse complement strand
CATAAAATATACAAATATTGATAATAAACAGGTGATTTGTATGCTCTTAGAATTCAAAGTCCGCAATTTTCGCTCAATCAGGGAAGAATTAACGCTTTCGATGCTGGCATCGGGCAGGGTAGGTAAAAACGACTTACCTGATAACATTTTCCAGTCTGGCAAGCACAAAGCCGTCAAAAGCCTGATAATGTACGGCCGGAATGCATCCGGCAAGAGTAATATAATCAGCGCTATTCTTGCTCTTCAATATTTGGTAACTCAGTCTGACAAGCACAGGATCTCTGATGAAATTCATTATTTTGAGCCATTTCTTTTGGAGGATAAATTTAGCAAAGAGCCTACATCAATGGAAATAGAGTTTATTGGGAAAAGCGGTAACAGGTATTTGTATTCTGTTGAACATAATCTTTCTGAAATTATTAATGAAAAGCTCTACTTTTTTCCTAATGGCGTTAGGTCAAAGTTGTTTGAAAGAAAGGGATTATCTTTTTCTTATGGTGATTATTATTCCGGTAACAGAAAGTCAATTGAAAGCAATATACTAAACAACCAGCTTTTTCTCTCTAAATCATCTTATGACAGGAACCAGTTTCTTAACGAGTCATATTACTTCTTGGATAGATTAATCGACGTTATTCAACACAGAAATGCAGAAACGGATTTGGATTGGCTTCAAGATTTTAACTCAGGATTTAGTACTGATCCGGAGTTTAGAAAATTCTTGCAGAAAATTTTAAAAATGGCAGACACAAACATTACTAACCTGAAAAGCAATGTCTATAGTCAAGTTAGTCCAAATTTTACAGGCAGTTATAAATCAAGTATTAACGATAATTTGAAACAATATTTAAATAATGAAATTATTGAACTGAAAACGATTCATAAAAAATATAAGAATGGCAAAGTTACGGGTACTATTGATTTTTATTTAAACCAGGAATCAATGGGCACAAGAAAACTACTTTTTTTGGCTCCTGAGATTTATAGAACACTATATATGGGAGGATTATTGGTAATCGACGAACTTGACAAAAGCCTGCACCCTCTGTTGACTAAAATGATTATATCTCTGTTCAATAATCCTGAAGCAAATCCCAATAATGGACAGTTAATTTTTGCTACTCATGATAGTTCTCTGTTGGACACCGATATATTCAGGCGCGACCAGATAGCATTCGTCGAAAAAGAAAATCAGGGAAATACAGAACTCTACAGGCTGAGCGATTTCAGGGGTGTCAGGAAAGATATACCTTTGGACAGGTGGTATCTTAGCGGTAAATTTGGGGCAATACCGGTTATTGGTGATTACTCTTTGAATTATGAGTAGAAAATTTTGGTAATTATATGAGAAAAAAAGTAGTTCAAGCTAACCCACATATTAGAAAAAGGATGTTAATCCTTTGTGAAGATAAAAAGTCTTCATTGTTATATTTCAAATCTTTCAAAATTGATGAAGATTTCCAAAGGACGTTGTACTCGGTCAATATCGAAGTCTATAAATCGAAAGATAATTCGCCAGCTGGTTTACTAAATGATGCTTTGGAACGGCGAAGGAGGGCCAATAGGGAACGAAACCCTTATAATGGCGGAATCTGGATTGTTTTTGATAAAGATATTTATAAGCAAATAGACGATACAATAAAGAAAGCCGAAGTTAATGGTATTAACTGGGTTCTATCCGTAATTTGCTTTGAGATATGGGTATTGCTTCATTTTAAATTGAGCAGTAAACCTTTTGAATATTGCGATGAATTAGTTAAGGAACTTCGTAAATATTACCCCGAGTATGATAAAGGGAAATGTTGTTTCAATGATTTGAAAGAGCTAATGCCAACTGCCATCAGCAACGCTGAATGGCTCGAAAAGCAGAATCAAAGCGAAATTGACAGAGGAACTCATATCTGCGACTTATCCGCTTATACTAATATTCATCATTTGGTTAAGATATTGATTAATAAATGAATTTAATAATCAATATTTTTTTTGCAAGTCGTTGATAATGAAGATATTTGAATAGTAAATTTGCAATTATGGCAGCACTTACAATTGAAATTTTGATTTTGTCACCCTTGACTGACACATGTCAAAAAAAATGATGAAAGTAGAAATTTTGTTTATTAATTAAATATTATTAAATTAATTTATTTTTCTTTAGTAGTTATGTGTAAGCCTATACGATTATCAAAACATGCAGTTATTCAATGCCGGGAGCGGGGAGTTGCTGAAATAGAAGTAATTGAAGCGATAAATAACGGGTTTAAAGAACCGGTCAAAAAAGGCAGGCAAATGGCTAAGCTGAATTTTCAATATAATGATTATTGGCATGATTCGTATTATGCAATTAAACAGGTAGCCCCTGTTTTTGTTGAAGAAGAGAATGAAATTGTTGTTATAACGGTTTATAGTTTTTATTTCTAAGGAGTATTGGATGAAAATTTCCTATGATGATGAAGTGGATGCCCTATATATAAAATTGGTCGAGGGCGAGCATCAATGCCGTACTCTTAGGCTTAACGACGAAATTTCCCTGAATATCGGCGCTGGTGAGGTACTTGTTGGTATTGAAATACTCGATGCAAAAGAAATTCTTGCTAAAGGGAAACTGCCGAGTGTTCTACTCGAAAATATTCAGTTTGAAACTGTTTGACGGAATTCTAATATTTATCTTAAATTAATTCACTAATTTATCGGCATATACTAATGTGCATCATCTGGTTAAGTTGCTGATTAATAAATAAATTTTCTGCCTCACCTAAACTGTATCACCACTCTACGGTTCTTTGCGCGGTTTTCGTCGGTGTCGTTGGCAACCACCGGCTGGGTGGCGCCGAAGCCTTTGGTGGAAATCCTGCTTTTGGCTATGCCCTGTCCGATTAAATACTCGGCGACGGAATGGGCGCGGTTTTGCGATAGCCTGATATTATAATCGTGAGTGCCCATATTGTCCGTATGGCCCTCTACTATGATTTTCTTGCCGGGGTAGTCGCGCAGGAATGCCACAAGCCTGTTCAGCTCCGGAAACGATTCTTCCATCAGGTTGAATTTATCGTACTCGAAGTAAATGTTATTCAGCGTAATGCTGAATGTATCTTTAATTTTTACTAAGTAGAGGTTTCTTTCAACTTCCTTGTATTTGGGGTCGATGTTCAGGTCTATGTCGTCGCTGATGGGGTAGTAGCCCACTGCTTCGGCTCGGAAAGCATATTTCTTGCCGAAATTGAGCACTATGGAATAATGCCCGTTATCGGGCGAGGATTGAGCCGTGCCTGCTTCGGTCCCTTCGGGTAATATCTCGTAGTGGATTTTTGCCTGCACGGGTTTCTTGGTTTCGGAATCGAGCGTTTTGCCGAATACTAGCACTACGGGGTCGGGCTTTTCCGTTACTAATTTTATCCTGTAGATGTCCCTGTCGCCGCGTTCGGGATGCGTGGAAACCATATAGGCATACTCACCCGAGGCAGGTATTCGGAAGTGGTAATCGCGCCCGGCGGTGTTTATCTCGGGGCCCATGTTCACGGGTTCGGACCAATTTGTCCAGGTGCTGTCGAGCCTTTTTGTATAGAAAATATCCGAGTTGCCGTAGCCGCCGTGGCCGTTACTGGCAAAATACAGGGTAGTGTTATCTGCAGCCAGGAAAGGGGAATCTTCGTTTTCAGCAGTATTTATCGTTTTGCCGAGGTTCAGCGGCGCCGTCCAGGTGAATTCGTCGAGCCTGAAACTGATGTATATATCCCGCTCGCCATAGCCTTCCTCGCGCTCGATGCTGTACATCAGGTATTTGCCGTCGCCACTCAGAAAAAAAGTAGATAGGCCACTCATGTTGTAATACCTGTTAATCAGCATGGGGGCAGGCAGGCTCCAGCCGTTAAGCTTTTTGTCCGAGATGGAGACGCCCGTCCTGATGGGCGATGTAGGCTCGTAGATGCCGAAAACCAGGATACTGTTGCCATCGGAAGTAATGCCGCAAACGGCATTGGGATTGGTATTATTTAGCGGAGGCCCTATGTTTACTGCTTCGGACCAGGTGCCGTCGCTCTGGAGAGTCGAATACCAGATATCCTGGTCGTCGGGCCAGCGCGAATAACCAACATTGCCGGGGTGGTCCTGCCTGCAGAAATAAAGCGTCTTGCCATCTACTGAAATGATGGGCACGAGTTCCTCATATTTGGAATTAACACCCGGCCCCAGGTTTTCTTTTACATACTTTGTTTTTTGCGCATTGCCAGCGCTAAAAACCAGGCCCGCCAAAGCCAGCCACAGGATAAATTTCTTCATTTCAATCCCTTTTTGCCTATATCGTTTCTATAATACATATTTTCGAAAAATATGCTTTTTATATTACAATACGTTTTTTCTATCGATTCTTTCAGCGTTTCTCCCATTCCGCAAACGCCGAGCACCCTGCCGCCTGTATTGACGAGCCTGCCGTTTTTCAGGGCAGTGCCGGCATGAAACACAACCGAGCCGCGCTCTTCGGCCTTTTCTATTCCCGTTATTTCATAGCCCTTTTCGTAGCTGTCGGGGTAGCCCTGCGAAGCAAGAATTACGCAGCAACAATACCCGTTTGCCGGATTAACCACCGCCGATTTGTCGATTGCCCCGGCAGCCGCGCTAAAAAGCAATCTAGCAAAGTCGCCATCGAATACACTAAGCACAGCCTGTGTTTCGGGGTCGCCAAACCTTGCGTTGTATTCTATTACATAAGGATCGCCGCCGGAAATCATCAGGCCTGCGTAGAGGCAGCCGGCAAAAGGCGTGCCTTCGTTTTTCATGCCCTCGATTGTCGGCCCGATAATTTTATTACGGATTTTATCCATCAGGCCCTCGCCAACGATTGGTGCCGGGGCATAAGCGCCCATTCCACCAGTGTTTTTGCCTTTGTCGCCGTCGAATATCCGCTTGTGGTCCTGTGCCGCTGCAAGGGTTACGTAATCACTGCCGTCTGTAATCGCCAAAATCGAGGCTTCCTCTCCGGGAAGGTATTCCTCAATAACGATGCTGCTGCCTGCTGCGCCGAAAGTGCCGCCGAATATATCTTCGATAGTTTTCAGTGCATCCTTTTCGGTATCGGCAATGATAACCCCTTTGCCTGCTGCCAGGCCGTCGGCTTTTATAACTACGGGGAATTTACCCGCGCTAATGTATTCTATCGCACTTTCCTTTTCTTTATTGGTAAACCTTTTGTACGATGCTGTGGGGATAGAGTATTTTTTCATGAAATCTTTGGCAAAGCCTTTCGACGATTCAAGCATGGCTGCCGCACGCGAAGGCCCGAATACATTTATGCCTTCGGCTTGCAGGAAATCTGTAATCCCTTCGGACAGAGGCTGTTCGGGGCCGACGACTACCAAATCGATTTTCGATTCGTTGCAAAAAGCGCTTATAGCGCTGAAATCGGATGAATTTATACCTGGATCGGCAGCAATCTTGAATATTCCGGGATTGCCCGGCGAACAGTATATTTTCCCTGCAGAAGCCGACTGTGCCAGCTTGTAAACTAATGCGTGTTCCCTGCCTCCGCTGCCGATAACGAGAATATTCATCGAATCTCCTGATTATTATTATTTTCAGTAATTTTTTGCCAGTTTGTTATTGCCTCGCTCAATGTCTGGTATGCAATATCATTTGCGAAATTCTTTTTTACCCCTTTCAAAATCAGCTCGATATTCTTTGTATTGTGCATATCTTTGACATGCCCGCTGGCCACTACGGGTATCGTAATTCCTTTGGCTGTATATTTGGCCAGGTTTTCATCCTGCAAAATACCTTCCAGCGTTTTCAGGAAGGCCGAAGCAGGCAGGTAATCGTAATCGAGCTGGAATACATTCTCTGCCAGGAATGCTTTCAGGTAGAATTTAATTCCTTTTTTCCCGGTTTTTTTATAAAATCTGTTAGCTACGGGGTACCTGACGGATTTGATTTTATCCCTTTCCTTCATCCAGTTCAGCTCTCCGGCGGTGGCATCGGTATCGAAGGCATGGCTGTAATAAAGCCCCGGCGCATATTTTTTCATTAATAAAGAATGAAATTTCTTTACAGAATAAATTGGCAATTCGAGCAATCCCTCATATGTTCTGCCTGTCCGGCACAGGTTTTCAGGGGTTCTGTG
>DAINRZ010000237.1:0-6160 GCA_036741575.1 Kapaibacterium sp. (SeqCode) | reverse complement strand
ACAATGTGGGATTAAAATATATAAAACTATGCCAATGAACAGTCCCAAAAACCATTCAAAATAATATAGACACAAAAAGTAGCACAATATTTGTTATAAACAGATTAATTAATAAATTTTTTAAAATTACTGATACATTTAATTGAAAAAAAATAGCTATAATATAAAAACAATATTGATGGCCTTATGCATTGCCGTGCAGTGCACCTGCCAACTGCATTGTGCAGGTGAAACAGACTCGAAATACAGCGCCTACCTGCATTATAACTATAATTTCCATTCGTCGGATTTCAGCAGCCTGCCGAATGTCCCCAATTGCTGCCCCTCATTCAATGGCGGCTACGGCAATGGTATATCTTTAGGGCTGGCTTACCACCACAAGTTCAATGAATCGGTTTTTTCGGAATTGAAGCTGGGCTATATGGGCCTTAGTGGTAGTTTTAAATCAACAGAGCAGACGGTTGTAAGCCTTAACGGTGTGGGAGTGAACGGCGAATTCGAACACAAATTGGATGTCGGTCTTGGCATGATTACTCTCGAACACCTGTTCATGTATAAATACGGCAATATGATGTTTTCGGGAGGTATAACAGGAGGGATAACGGTTGTAAGGGATTTCAGCCAGGTGGAAACAATCACAAAGCCCGACGGCCTTGTTACTTTCCTAGATAAAAACGGCAATAATACAGGGAGTTTTACAAGGAACGATGTTAGTGGAAAAATTCAGTCATTAAATGTATTTAATGTATTTTTGACTGCCGGAATCAGTTACACCCTGCAGCTAAGCAGCGACGGCTCTCTCTCGGCAGCGCCCGAAATATACTATAGCTACGCCCTCGTCAATGTGGTTAAAGGCAGGAATTGGAGTGTAAACGCACTTAGGATAGGCGTTTCGCTTATAATAAACGAAAAAAAGCCGGTTGAAATTATTGATTCGGGCAATATAATGACAGACAGCTTAGTTATCGATTCAGCCAGGATAGTTTCGGCGGCTGACTCTTTATCGATTCAGGACAGTATCGATGCCGCACAGCCAGTTACTGCAAGCGTCAGGGCTGTTGGAATAAGCAACGGCATCGAGCTGGCGGAAGCTAAATTTAAAGTAGAGGAATTTCAATCGCTTAACATGACTCCTATCTTAAATTATGTTTTCTTCGACAATAACTCACCTGCTATACCGCAGAGATATAAGCTGCTTACCAAAGAACAGGCGGATGAGTTCGAGCCTGCAGGCCTGGTGAACAGCAAAACGCTCGAGACTTACTACAACCTGCTGAATATTGTTGGGTTCAGGCTTAGGGCCAATCCAACGGCATCGATAACGGTAACGGGATGCAATTCCGATATCGATGAAGAAAGAAATAATAAGGAATTATCGGCCAAAAGGGCAAAAGTTGTGGCCGATTATTTGATTAATGTGTGGCAGATAAGCCCCGGGCGCATTACCGCAAAACAAAGGAACCTGCCTGAAACACCATCCAGAAAGGATGTGCGCGAGGGTGCCGAAGAAAACAGTAGGGTAGAAATTGAGTCCGGCACAAAAGAAATATTAGAGCCGTTTATTTCTCACGATACAATTGTCACAGCGGTTCCTAATCTAATCAGGTTTTATCCCCAAGTCACTGCAGCGCCGAATAATTACAACTGGACGCTTCAGGTTTATATGGACGGCACACCGCTTTTCGGGAAAGAAGGCAGCGGTGAAGCGCCCGAATTTATAGACTGGGCTCTGGATAAAGAAAAATATAATATTCCACGCAACCGCGGCTATGTATATTATTGGTTTATTGCTAGCGATAATTCTGGTGTGCTTGCAAGCACAGGCGACAAGCTTGATTTCGACGTAAAGAATATCGAAACCAAAAGGCTGAACAACCTGGAGGATAAAAGAATAGATAACTACAGCCTGATACTCTACAGGTACAATACATCGAACCTGACAAAGGAAAACGAAAGTATTGCCGAATTTATCAAATCGAACCTGAAAGAATCATCGACGATTTACATATCGGGTTATACAGACGAAATAGGCGACAGCGGCTATAATCTTGAACTATCCGAAAAGCGCGCCAGAAAGCTAAAGGAAATACTCTCGCCCAAAGCATTCGAAAGAGGCCTGGGCAAAACCGTCCAGCTTTACGACAATACCCTGCCCGAAGGCCGTTTCTACAACAGGACCGTAAGGGTGGTGGTGGAAACGCCGGTGAATTGAATTGATTCAATTACAATTTTTGCTTTTTTCAATCATACTTTGGAGCACTGTGTCATTTTGTATGGGTATTTCATCATTCAGCCGTTGCTATCAATTTTTTTTGAAATACATGAAAAATTAGGCTCTATAACGGTTTGTATGGGTAAATAAACGAATTGGTAATCATGTGAAATATATCACAATACGAAAATTGAACAAATCAAAAATCTGTTTAATATCTAATGTTAACACAATCTCTGTTTACACAATAATTGGCAACCACGTATATTGACAGATAAACAGCAGCAGTTAAAAGCGCCCTTTGATTCATCCCGGATTTGCAAGGGAGCAAGCTCACTTGATGCATGAATATGTGTTATCAACGATGGGGCTTGCCCCATTGACAGAAAAACTTACCCACAGCTACCGATATAGAACCGATAATTTCTTATATTGTCCCAAGAGATTATCCCAGGAGAACATTAAATAAGAAAAATTTAATGATTTTTTTCAAATTTTATTTCAATTGTATTAATTTTCTTAATTTTGTTTTTTATTTTATATAATTTACAAAGAATGGCAATGGACAGAATAGAAGATGCCCTGAAAGACTTGATGTCGGGCAAGATGATTATAGTAATGGACGATGAGGACAGAGAAAACGAAGGCGACCTGATAGCATCGTCGGAATTATGCACACCCGATACAATCAACTTCATGTCAACTAAAGGGCGCGGCCTTATCTGCGTATCCATAACAAAGGAACGCGCAAACCAGCTCAAGCTCGACAAAATGGTGCCCGACAACAGCTCTATGCACGGCACCAATTTCACTGTATCTGTGGATTACCTGCACAAAGGCGTAACGACGGGCATTTCTGCCTATGACAGAGCAATTACTATACGTGCCCTTGTGGATAACGACACAATACCCGAAGACTTAGGGCGCCCTGGGCATATCTTCCCTCTGATTGCAGTCGAGGGCGGCGTGCTGCGCAGGGCCGGCCACACCGAAGCAGCAGTGGACCTGATGCGTCTTGCCGGTTTGAAGCCTTCGGGCGTACTGTGCGAGGTAATTAAAGATGACGGTACTATGGCCAGGCGCGACGACCTGATTGCCTTTGCGGCAGAGCATAACCTGAAGATAATTACAGTAAAATCGCTGATAGCCTACAGGCTGCAGACCGACAGCCTGATTAGCAGGGTAGCCGATGCCGAGTTGCCAACAGATAATGGTTTTTTCAAGATCAGTATATTCGAGAACATTCTTGACGGCAAGCAACATGTGGCGTTGATTAAAGGGGGATGGACGGATGACGAGGCAGTTCTCGTCAGGGTACACTCAGAGTGCCTGACAGGCGACGTATTCGGCTCGAAACGCTGCGACTGCGGCCCACAGCTGAATAAAGCCATGAGTATTATTGAAAAGGAAGGCAAAGGAGTGGTTCTGTATATGCGCCAGGAAGGCAGGGGCATAGGCCTGACCAATAAAATTAAGGCATACCACCTGCAGGATAATGGCAGGGATACAGTAGAAGCAAATATTGAGCTTGGATTTCAGCCCGATCCCAGGGATTATGGAATAGGCGCCCAGATACTTGTGTCGCTCGGCATCAGGAAAATGAAACTCCTGACAAATAATCCCAGAAAGAGGGTAGGACTGGAAAGCTATGGCCTGGAAGTTATTGAGCAGTTGCCACTCCAGATAGAGCCAAACGATGTTAACAGGCATTACCTCGAAACAAAAAAAATTAAGTTGGGGCATATGCTAACAAATTTGGAATAAAGGATTTTTTTTTTTAATTTTATATAATTGAATTTATTAACAATAATTTAAAGCCGCTATTGTACCGGCTTTATTTTTTATTTTTTGCTTTAGAAAGAGGGAGAAATGGGCAAAATTATTTACATGACCAAAGAGAGAATAAAGGAAATAGAAGAAGAATTGGGTGAACTTAAATTCAAGGGGCGCAGAGACATAGCACAAAAGATCGCCGAAGCTCGCTCGCATGGCGACCTATCGGAGAATGCCGAATACGATGCTGCCAAAAATGCCCAGGCTTTGCTTGAGACAAAAATTGCCCAGTTATCCGAGATTCTCGCCAACTGCCAGGTCATCGAGCCCAACGAGCTGCCCAATGACAAGATATATATATTATCCAAGGTTAAGCTCAAAAACACAAGCAACGGCGCCATATTGGATTATTTGCTTGTCAGCCCCCAGGAAGCCGATTTCGAACGGAAAAAACTGTCTGTGGACTCGCCAATCGGCAAGGCTCTTATGGGCAAGACAGTTGGCGAAACTGCCGAAATCAAGGTGCCTGCGGGGACAATGAGATATGAAATTCTTGATATTTCGAGATAGATTAAACCTTTTTGCATTACAAGTGTCTAATGAATTAAATAACGTTGTTGGTTATTTAATTTCGGTGAAAAATGAGTTATACTTTGGCGCTTGAAAAAGATTCTGATATTGTTAACGAGCTGATATACGGCGATACTGAGCTGGCAGCTACCGTATTTGTACGCAAATACCAGAAATTTGTTTACTCTGCGGCATTTAGATACGTCCAGAATTACGAAGATGCCGATGATATTGCCCAGGAAGTATTTATCAAAGCCCTCGAAAATATTAAGAAATTCAGGGGCGAAAGCAGCCTGAAAACCTGGCTCTACAGGATTACTGCCAATCAATGTAATAGTTTTGTGCGCAAAAGGAAATTCTTCTCGTTTTTTTCTAGAGATCTATCTATCGATGAAATTGAAGAATTGCCGGCAAGCAGCATGACACCGGAGCAAGCCTTTGAAAATAAAGAATTTGAAATTAAATTTAAGAAGATATTATCCCAACTGCCCGAAAAGCAAAGAGAAACGTTTGCCCTAAGATATTTCGAAGAAATGCCTTACGAAGAAATTTCTAAATTGCTGGGGACATCTGTCGGGGGGCTTAAAGCAAATTATTACCAGGCAGTACAAAAGCTGGCATTATTATTGAAAAAAGTAGATTAATACTGAGGTTAAATAAATGAATATGGATGAGTTAAATAAAATATTGAATTACAGGGAAATGCAGGAAATGCTGCCCGATTACGTATTTGGAAGGCTAAACCAGGAAGATAAAGCTCTTTTTGAATCAAATCTGCCAAATTATCCCGACATACGGCAAGAAATTGCACAGGTCAGCGAAGTCTTTGCAAAAGTAGAAGAAATGGACTTCGATAAAATTATCGAATCAAAGGCCCGAAACCTTTCTGTCAGAGTTAAAGACAGGATGAGAAAACGAAAGAAATTTTCTACATATTCCTGGACAATGAAGTATGCTGTTCCAACTATGGCTGTCGCTGTGCTGGTGTTCTACACTTATTTAAATAAGGGCGAAAAGCCGGGCGATGGCATAGCTACAAACCCAAAGCAAGTAAAGGAACAATCTGTTAATGTAGTTGGTTACCTTACAAAAGCTGATGCTGAACTGATTTTTGCCGACGGAATAGATATCGACGAATTACACTCTGTCTATTCAAATTTATCGACAGCAAGCAGCTATAATGATATAGCTACATTGGTTGCCGACAATCCCAAAGTTATCGAAAATATTTATTACGAGCACTTGTCCGAGCAGTTTAAAGAATTGAAACCTAATGATTTAAACTCAATATACGATAAAAACGGCAGCTCTATGAACGGGATATACAATGAACTCGAAAAATTGGATGAATCCGATATACAATCATTAATTGAGGATGTAAAAAATGTCAGGATATAGCTATTTATACAGAATCAGCCTGTTATTCATTCTGATAGTGCTTTTATCAGGCAGTAATCTGACTGCACAAAGCCAGAAAGTGAAGGAGCGGCTCGATATCATAAAGAAAATGAAACTAATGGATGCTCTCGAACTCGACGATGCAAGCGAAGAAAAAATGCTGCAGTCATATACCGATTGGGAGAATAAAATCGAAGAACAGAACGA
>DAINRZ010000236.1:0-6202 GCA_036741575.1 Kapaibacterium sp. (SeqCode) | reverse complement strand
CCGTAACCCTCTCACCCCCGGAGTAATTTCTGTCACTTCCATCCACGGAGGCTCGGCTACCAATATATTCCCAGACGAAGTAAAACTAATGGGTACGCTCAGGGCTTACGACAATGATTGGCGCGCCGAGATGCATAAGCTGATTGAAAACAACTCGGCAGGCGTTTGCTCGCTCTACAACTGCGACTGCGAAGTGAAAATCGAAAAGGGCTACCTCCCGGTAATCAATCATAACGAAACAACCGCATTTGCCGCAAAGAATGCCGAAATGCTGCTGGGTAAAGAGAAAGTTAAGGAATTCGAGCCTGCAATGTGGGCAGAGGACTTTGCTTACTACCAGGAAAAAATCCCCGGCACTTTTTGGTTCCTCGGCGTCAAGCCCGATGGGGCTGCCGAAATGCCCGGCCTGCACAATTCAAAGTTCAATCCCGACGAAAAAGCGCTGATTGCAGGCTCTGCGCTTTTGGCACATATTGCTTTTGAGTTTTTGGAGAAATAGGGCTGTAATTCCAAAATTACTATACAGCCAGCCGGTCATAGTCCAGGACTAAATAATCCTTACTATCATCCCTGACAATACCTTTTACGTACTCGTTAGCTTCCATCAGGTCATTAAGCAAATATATATCCTCGTCGAAAGTCGAGATTCTTTCAACATTGTCAACAATATACCCTTTAATCCGGTTATTGTGATTGATAATAACAGAATAGCTCTTGATAGCCGATTGTATTCTGATATAAAGCTCATTAAAAAGCTTAATCATTTTAGAAAGTTCAGTTTCTCTGATCTTTTTGTAGTATTCAAGGGCGGCATCGTATCCGTGTTTCATGATTATATCCTGAATAACAATAGCCGATTTGTGAATATTTTTATGCGGCTCGTCGAATGACCTGAGGAACAAAGCCAGCTTGATATTATCTGTTTTGTAGTTATCGTACCATTTTCCGAATGCACATGCATGCGGATCGGTGGTTTTTCTGAAATCCCGTTTTTCGACAATCGAGGCCCGAAGCTCATCGAGCCAGTCGATATGGTCCTGCTCTCTTTGCTTCAGCATACCAAGAAACTCTCTCATTTCTTCTTCGGAACTGATATATCCAAGTATAGTCCTTAAGTCAAACAAAGGAATAATCGACTTCCTAAGGTTAATAATCCCCTTTTGGCTTTCCGGCTGATTAGGAATCCTAGTGATTTCGGGTGTGATAACAATTTCCTTAATATTGCATAGCTCGAAAGCAAAATTCTTTTTTGCAATCAATGAAAGCAAATACCTGTTATTAACCTCACAGTTGTTGCCGGCTGATACTATTCCCATATTTACCTCGATTTATTTTTGTCATTTTCAATTTTTATCGGTATTATAATCTACTTCTAAATGAAAATAGATGCAATACTTTGGTTACAGAATTAAATAAGTTTGAATAAATAATATTGCTAAGGGAAAAATGTATAAAAGATTATACCTTTCAAAAAAAAAAATGAGATTTAAAACATTTTATTTGGCTAAATCTAAAAAAGTCAATATTTTTGTATTCTTTATTAAATTAGATATTTATAAATTTATTAATGGGAGTAATTTGTGGAATCGACAGCCAAAATTACTAAATCGGTTAGAAAAGAAGACGTAGAAATGAAATGGTGGGTTGTGGATGCCGAAGGCCAGACCCTCGGCAGGCTTGCATCCAAAGTGGCTTTCCTGATTAGAGGGAAACACAAGCCCCTTTTCACACCTCATGTGGACTGCGGCGACTTTGTAATAGTAACAAACATGGACAAAGTTACTGTAGAAGGCAAGAGGGCGTCAATGAAAGAGTATTTTACACATTCGGGCTATCCCGGCAAAGCAAAATACCGCTCATTCACAGAATTGATGAAGAACAATCCGGAGTATGTTATAAGGCATGCAGTAAAAGGTATGCTCCCAAAAAACAGGCTCGGCAGGGTGCTTATCACCAAGCTCAAATGCTATAAAGGCACGGAACACCCCCATGCCGCCCAGAAACCGGAAGTTCTTAATTTAGCTGATGTGAAATAATTATAATAATAATAAATTCGGAGAAATTTGATGAAATTATCCAGGGCGACAGGCAGAAGAAAGACAGCAGTAGCGCAGGTCAGGCTTCTTCCCGGCACAGGAAAAGTAATGGTAAACGGCAGGACGTTCGAAGAATATTTCCCGCTGGACGAATACCGTTTGCAGGCATTTCAACCCCTTAGGGTTACAAAAACAGAAGGCAAATTCGATATTTTCATTATTGCCAGGGGCGGCGGCAAAAGCGGCCAGGTTGGCGCTATCCAGCTCGGTATTGCAAGGGCCCTCGTCGATGTCGAGGAAGAATTCCACGCAATGCTTAGGAACGCAAGCCTGCTGACACGCGACCCCAGAATGGTTGAACGTAAGAAATACGGACAGAAGAAAGCCCGTAAACGCTTCCAGTTCTCCAAACGTTAATCTTTTATTTAAACTAACCTGTTCCCGGATCGCCGGTGTGTGGCGCCTTGGAGCGTTGAGCCGGCGGGGCGAACGGAACAGATGTTCAACACAAATTTACAGGAGTAATCATGTCTCATGTAGTATCTATCGAGCAGCTTCTCGAAGCAGGAGCGCATTTCGGACACCTGACCCGCAGATGGAACCCAAAGATGAACCAGTTCATCTTCATGGAAAGAAACGGGATTCATATTATTGACCTTCGCAAGACTCAAATTCTTATCGACATTGCCCGCAAAGCAATTCACGATATTGCTTTACAGGGTAAAATAATTATGTTTGTCGGCACAAAACCGCAGATTAAAGGTATCATCGAAGAGCAAGCCAGGCGCTGCGAAATGAACTACGTTTCGGAACGCTGGCTTGGCGGTATGCTTACAAACTTCACCACAATCAGGAAATCAATAAAAAGGCTTACGTCTATCGACAAAATGGAAGTGGACGGTACTTTCGAAAAAATTACCAAGAAAGAAAGGCTGCTGCTTACACGCGAAAAAGACAGGCTGCGCAAAGTTTTCGGCGGTATCGAAGATATGACCCGCCTGCCCGGAGCTCTTTTCGTTGTCGATATTAAAAAAGAACACATCGCCATTAAAGAAGCAAAAATATTAGGGATTCCGGTTATCGGTGTTATCGATACTAATTGCGATCCCGAAGAAGTGGACTTCCCTATCCCGGCAAACGACGACTCAGTACGCACAGTCGAGCTAATTTCGAAAGCTTTGGCCGATGCAATACTCGAAGGCGGCGAAGTCGCTAAAGTTCGCAGGGCCGAACAATCTGCCGATGCCGACAGGGCAGCCAAAGAAGGCGAAACTGGCGGAGAAGACGAACCCAGGGTGAGAAGGCAGATGAGGGGCAGGAAAACCCGCCGCGACGACGACAGGGATAAAAGCGCCTCCAGGGATTATGACGAACACACTGATGAGGATGAAGTAACGGAAATCCCTGCCGATACAGCATCGGATAACGTTGTAGAATAAAAATTATTAATAATAAATAAAGAGATAATTACCATGGCAAACATAACCCCACAGATGGTCAAAGAGCTGAGGGAAAAAACAGGAGCCGGCATGGGCGACTGCAAAAAAGCTCTCGAAGCAACCGCAGGCGACATGGCTGCTGCTATCGATGAGTTGAGAAAAAAAGGCGCCGCTTCGGCTGCCAAAAGGTCAGACCGCTCCGCAAACGAGGGCCTTATCGTTGCAAAGACGACAGATGACGGCAAGAATGCCGTTATTGTAGAAGTAAACTGCGAAACAGATTTCGTCGGGCGCAACCAGGAGTTTGTCGATTATGGCGAAACCATTGCCGATGCTTTACTGAAAAACGATGCAACCGGTGTTGACGCACTTATGAAATTGAAATACGGCAACGATACAATCGAAGGCATTCATAACGGAATTCTTGCCAAATTTGCCGAGAAAATTGAAGTCAGGCGTTTCGAAAAACTTTCAACCAACGGCTTTATTGCCGCATATATTCATGCAGGGAGCAAGCTCGCCGTATTAATCGAGCTTAATTTAGCCTCTCCAAGCGAGAAAGCAAAAACCCTCGTCAGGGATATAGCAATGCAGATTGCTGCTATGAATCCCTCGTTCGTTGCAAGGGAAAACGTAACTGCCGATGTTATCGAAAAAGAAATGGCAATTTACAGGGAACAGGCAATGACCGAAGGCAAACCCCAGCAGATAGCAGATAAGATTGCACAGGGCAGGCTCGATAAGTTCTACCAGGATGCATGCCTTGTAGAGCAGGTGTTCGTCAAAGACTCCAAGAAAACTGTAAAAGACGTAGTTGCCGAAATTACAGCCGATGCCGGCCAGGAAGCAAAGATCCTCGGTTTCAGGCGTTATTTCCTTGGCGAAGAAATCTAAGGAAGCTCCATTATGCCCGGACCTGCTTATAAACGAATACTACTTAAACTCAGCGGTGAAGCCCTGATGGGCCACCGCGAGTTTGGTATCGATCCCGAAACGATAAAAGCATTTGCCAATGAAATATCAGAAGTTTACAAACTCGGAATAGAAATAGGCATAGTTATCGGCGGCGGGAATATATTCAGGGGTATTCAGGCGGCAGCGCACGGGATACACAAAGTATCGGGCGACCATATGGGCATGCTGGCAACCGTCATCAATTCAATTGCTTTCCAGAATGCTCTTGAAGCAGCGAATTGCCAGACAAGGCTGCAAACGGCCATAAAAATGGAGCAGATTGCCGAGCCTTTTATAAGGCGCAGGGCCATACGCCACCTGGAAAAAGGCAGGATAGTACTATTCGGCGCAGGAACAGGCAATCCCTATTTTACTACCGATACAGCCGCTGTACTTAGAGCAATCGAGATTGAAGCACAGGTAATTATAAAAGGCACAAGGGTGGACGGTGTCTATGATTCCGATCCCGAAAAGAATTCCAATGCCCAAAAATACGATTTGATTACTTATAATGAAATAATTGAGAAGAACTTAAGAGTTATGGACCAGACTGCTATAACGCTTTGCAAAGAAAACTCCCTCCCTATTCTCGTGTTCGATATTAATAAGCCCGGTAATCTTAAAAGGCTTGTTTTCGGCGAGAAATTAGGTACATTGGTAAGTAATGATAAGAATATTTAAAGGATTTTGAAAAATGCAGGTAAATGAGATTTTAAATAAAACACGCGATATGATGAGCAAATCGCTCGACCATTGCAAATCGCAAATTGCAAAAGTCCGTACAGGCAGAGCCACTTCGTCACTCGTAGAGGGCATCAAAGCAGATTATTACGGCGCCCAGACCCCAATCGAGCAGATGGCAAGCATTTCTGTGCCCGACGCTAGGACGATCGTAATCCAGCCTTGGGACAGGACGACACTAAGTGTTATAGAAAAAGCAGTCATGCAGGCCGATCTCGGTTTCAATCCGCAGAACGACGGCAACATTATCCGTATCCCCGTTCCTCCCCTGACAGAAGAACGCAGGAAAGAATTTGTGAAAATGTGCAAGAAATTTGCCGAAGAAGGAAAAGTGGCAATAAGGAACGTCAGGCGCGACCAAATAGAAGTACTTAGGAAATCGGAAAAGAATAAAGAATTTTCGGAAGACGACAGGAAAAAAGGCGAAGACGACATCCAGAAAGCTACAGATGAATACATCAGAAAAGTAGATGAATTCCTGAATACCAAGGAAAAAGAACTTTTAGAAGATTAAAAATTTGAAAATTTGACCCAGGATTGTTAATTTTATATTCTGGAATTGGGCTCTTAGCTCAGCTGGTCTAGAGCGCTTCCTTGACACGGAAGAGGTCGCTGGTTCGAATCCCGTAGGGCCCACTATTATGGATACTCAGCAATTCTCCCAGTATTTGGTTATTTTCGGCGGCGCTGCGCTGATTTTCGATATCTTTTATACATACCGCCTTGCCGGGTTCCTAAAATTAATAAATTTGCCCAATCCAATCAGGATACTGCCTTGGGTGATAATGCCATTGGCATTTATTTCAATAGTATATAATTTATATTTAAGGATTTACGGAATTACACCGGATACTGCAGCAGAATATTTATTCTATTTTGCAGTAACATGGTATGCCCCAAAATTCTTTATTTCTCCATTTTTGATATTAAATTCATTGCATAAATACCTGGCAAAAAGAATCAGCCGCAAACCGAGGAAATATTCAAAAGTGCAGAATTTTATCATCGGAGAGAGAAAATCATTTACCAGAG
>DAINRZ010000235.1:0-6219 GCA_036741575.1 Kapaibacterium sp. (SeqCode) | reverse complement strand
CAGACAATTTATTCCCTGAGACGCACGCCGTGCGTCTCTACAATATGCAAATATAACATATATCATATAACGTATAACAAAAAATAATATTGTAAAAATATATTATTACAAATATACATATAAAAACTTTGCATATCCAAAAATTAATAAATATATTTATTCTATTTGTAACAAGCATGTTGGGAATTAATTTTCACACGGCTAAAGCCGTGTGTTGTAGTAATATTATTGCAACCGGTGGCTTTAGCCGCCGGCAAAGGATTTGGCGATAGAGTAAGATAGAGTCCACAACCGAAGTGCAGTCCAACTAGAAAAAGGTGCTTCGACTCACGGAGTTACCCATAGGAAGCATGAAATAGTGGTGGGAACCAAAAGACAGTGGCGGAATGCCCCTACGGTAAACCATAGGGTTTATATCCGGGGACGTCAGCAACCGGTGGCTTTAACCGCCGGCAAAGGATTTGGCGATAGAGTAAGATGGAGTCCTCAACCGAAGTGCAGTCCAACTAGAAAAAGGAGCTTCGACCCACGGGTTTAGAGGCTGTGTGAAAAGTCAATTACAAGCAAAAAACCAAAAATTATTTCTATCATAAATCGCACATGTTGCATTTTCTAAAAAGTGTTTTAAATTGAAAACATACCTTAAAATCTATTTCTTCCCCATTTATCACACAGCTTCATTAACCTGTGGTTTATGTCATGTGTGTGGTATTAGGCTCAATCTGAAACCTCACTGTTTACATTTTCCCCGTCTAAGAAACGCCGGGGCTAGTCCATAATAAAATATTCTCCTGCCTTTACAGTGATCAAATACAATTTTGAATTTTTGCAGCAAACGCCTCCCGTTTAAGCCGGCCTATTTCAAATTTTCTTCCTGCCGGCAAGTAAAAATCAGTTATTATGGTCAAGAGGATTGTTTCCGGCAGTATAAAATCAATCAGGACTTTTAATTTGTTTACCGGCAGCCAGGTTAACGGGGGATTTCTTCCTCGTCAGAGCCGACTTCCATTTGTCGAACCTCTGATAGACAACAGGCACAACAATAAGAGTCAGGAACATAGAGCTGGTCAGGCCTCCGATAAGCACTACAGCAAGCCCCGACTTGGCCTCGCCGCCTGCCGCTTTCGAAAGTGCAATAGGCAACATGCCGATAATCATTGAGAAAGTAGTCATTAAAATAGGCCTAAGCCTTGTTTGGCCAGCTTCTATCAGTGCATCATAGGCCGAAAGCCCGTTCTCGCGGCGCATTTGGTTGGCCCTGTCCACCAGCAGTATTGCGTTTTTGGCTACAAGTCCGATAAGCATGATGATACCAAGAATAGAATATATACTCATAGACTTAGCAGTCAGCGCCAGCCCGAAGAATGCCCCGACCATAGCCAAAGGAATGGAGAACAGCACCACAAATGGATAGAGGTATGAGTCGTAAAGAGCTACCATAATCAGGTAAACGAACAAGATGCCCGCAAAAACCGCTACCAGCAGGCTCAGGAATGATTCCTGCATAGTCTTTTGCTCGCCGGTCAGCTTGTAATTAACGCCCTTTGGCATGCCAAGCTTATCCTTCTCTTTATCCATTTTGGCGGTTACCTCATTGGCAAGGACACCGCTTGTTTTGCCGAATACCTGCGAAAAGACATTGATGGCAGGCATTCGGTTTTCGCGCTCCAACTTGGTCGGGCCTGTGGTCTGATAAACGTTTGCAAATTGGCTAAGTTCTATGTATTGCCCTTTACTGTTCATAAATGTATAGTCAGATACAACATCGGTTTTAGTTCTGTCAAATTCGTCGAGTTGTATCCTGATATCGTATTCGTTAACTCCTTCCCTGAATTTCGAGTCGTCGTCGCCTGTCAGGGCAATCCTTAGGTTCTGCCCTACTTCGCCGATACTTAAGCCAAGCTTTGCCAGCTTAATCCTGTCGATATCCACTCTTAGCTCGGGCTTGCCTTCCTCAGCCGAGAGGCGCACATCCATACTCCCCTCGATGGATTTAATAACATCTGCCAATATCTTGCTTCCTTTCAGTACATCCTCGTAATTCGTACCTGTAACCAAGAACTGTACAGGCGACCTGTTTGATGTACCCATCAGGCTGACGGGAGTCACCCTGACTTTTACACCCGGCAATTTCTGTATCTCCTTTTTCACCAAAAGGCCGAACTGCTCGGTAGTCATGCTTCTTTTGCTTTTTTCAGCCAGGGTAACATATATTTCTGCCATATTTGCAGTGGAAAACGACATCATTCCTTCGCTGGTAGCGCCAACATTTGATAGAATCTTCTCTACCTCGGCATGGGCCGATATTTTACGCTCGATTTCCGTAACGGTATAGTTAGTTTGTTCGACAGAGGCGCCCGGCTCCAGTTCGATGGAAAAAATCAACTCTCCTCTGTCAACCGAGGGAATGAATTCCATCCCAATAAATCCCAAGGGGAAAAGCATTAATGATATAACGAAGCCGGCGGTAATAAGCAGAAACACAATGATACCATGCCTGAGGCTCCATTTAAGGCCGGAAAGATAGAAAGATGTAAATTTACCGAAAATACTCTCGAACCAAATACCAAACCTGCCCATCAATGAACTTTTAGTCAGGTGCTGCAACTTGGTGAATCTGGAAGCTAATAAGGGCGTGATAGTAAAAGAAACAAAAAGGCTCATGAGAGTCGAGAACACGACTACAAGGGAGTATTCCCGCAGAAAATTACCTATCATGCCTACTATTAGAGCAAGAGGCACAAAAACCACAACGTCCACCAGGGTTATGGAAAGTGCGGCAAAACCAATTTCGTTCCTGCCTGTCAGGGCGGCATCCCTCTGGCCTTTGCCCATTTCCAGATGCCTGTATATATTCTCGAGCACAACGATAGAGTCATCCACAAGAATACCTATAACAAGCGACATTGCAAGCAGGGTCATTAGATTGAGCGAGAATCCTGCCAGATACATGATGAAGAAAGTAGATATTAGCGATGCCGGGATAGCCACCATTACAATAAGCGAGTTTCTAAGGCTGTGCAGGAACACCAGCATCACAAGTGCAACGAGTATTACTGCCAGGCCCAGATCGACCTTGACGGCATCGGCAGAAGCCATAATAAATGTGGAAGCGTCCTGGGCAATATCAAATTTCAATCCTTCCTTTGAATACTCGCTTTCGAGGGCAGATAATTCTTTGCGTACATTTTCGGATACTTCGACTGTATTGGCATCGCTTGTTTTCTGGACCACCAGTCCCACGGAAGTCTTACCGTTCAGCCGGTTTATTTTCGTAATCTCTTTCGATCCGTCCACTACTTCGCCAATATCTTTCAGCTTTATATCTCCACCGGTTTTAGACCTGCCTACGATTTGCTCCCTTATTTCTTCAAGTGAGGCATATTTGCCGGCAACCCTGACGGTAAACTGGTCGCCGTTGTCTTTTACTTTTCCTGTAGGGAAATCGAGATTAGCGCCTTTAACAGAATTTGTCACCTGAAGCAGCGAAAGGCCGTAGCCGCGCAATTTCCTGAAATCGATATAAACCTTAATTTCCCTTTCGTCGCCGCCGACAAATGACAACAAACCTACACCTTCGATTTTTGCAATCCTTGGTTGGACTTTGTCTTTGAGGAACTGAAAGAGTTCCTTCGAGGGCATATTTGCCCTGGCTGCCATTCTCAGGACAGGGATTTCGTCGAATGCCAGCTTCGACACAACAGGTTTCTTAGCGGAAGTTGGCAATTTCGAAGCTGCTTCGTTTATTTTGCGCTCCGCATCCTGCAAAGCCTGATTTACATTCACATCCATATCGAATTCGATGAAAATAAATGAGAATCCTTCCATGGACGAAGACCTTACGGCGCTAACTTTTTCCAAGCCGGTTACGGCGTCTTCGATAAGCTTGGTAACAGATGTTTCCACTTCATAAGGCGAAGCTCCCGGGTAAACCGTCGATATTGTAATAATAGGAGCGGTCATCTTGGGCATCAGGTCGTAATTAAGTTGCGAGAAACCATAGATACCCAATACTCCCAGGAATGAGAATATGACGACAATCATGGTTGGGCGTTTTATTGCTAATTCGGTTATTGTCATGTTTTCAAGCCCTCTGCCTTATTTAATAATTTTAATCTTAGTGTTGTCCTTTAGATTGAGCTGGCCGTTAACGACGACTATATCGCCTTCATTCAGCCCGCTGACAACCTGTACCATATTCTGCAATATCGATCCTATGACTATGTTTTTGAGATAAGCAGTGTTGTTTTTCACCAAATAAACCCGGGGATTGCGAATACTACCAACAAGTGCCTGCCTTGGTATAACCAGGCTGCTTCCCTTCTGTATATTGTCGAAATAAACCCTTGCAAACATACCAGCTTTCAATGGATTCTCCCTGCTGTTTGGCATTGCAATCTCTACCAGGTACGTATGTGCTTCGTCGGCTTTGGGGCTGATATTCCTAATTTTGCCTTCTAGTTTTTTATCCGGGTAGATGTCTGTTTCTATTATCACCTTGTCGTTATTCTTTAATTTAAAAACCTCTTTTTCAGGGACGTTAACTTTAATTTTCAGCCTCGAAATATCAACAATATTTGCAACCATAGTACCAGGTGAGATAACCGTGCCAAGCTCCACATTTTTTGCGGCTACGATACCCGAAACCGGTGACACAAGCTTAGTATCAGCAAGCTGGCGTTTTGCAATTGTGTGTTGGGCTTCGGCCATCCTTAGGGCATATTCGCTATTCTCGAAAGCAGCCTGGCTAATGGATTTTTCTTCGAAGAGCTGTTTATTTCTCTCGTAATCTTTTTTCGCTTTATCATACGAAGCTTCCGCATTTTTTAGTGTTGCTGCTTTTATTTCATCGTCCACTGCAAGAATGATCCTCCCCCTGCCAATTGACTGCCCCAGATTGATGCCCAGATAAGTAATCCTACCCTGTGTTTCGGAAATAATAGCCACCTCTTTGTCGGCAGCAATTGTACCAACAAACGACAGTTCTCTTATGATAGTGTCAAGCCTTGCTTTGTCCACAGAAACTGGGAACTCTTTGAGTACCTCGACGCTTTTCAGCTTTTGCTGAACCATTGATTTGTTGTAGAACAGGAGTGCAGCCACACCGCCAATTGCAATTACCACAACCAGAATAATAATAAATTTTTTCATAAATACCCTTTATTTAATTTTAATATTATCATTTTAATAGCCGGCGGCTTTTTCGAGCTTAGCCAGGGAAAGCCTGTATTCGACAATTGCACTCGTGTAGTTGATTTTGGCAACGAGAAGCGCTGTCTCTGCATCGAGTAGGTCGGAATTAATCAAAGAGCCTGCCTTGAACCTTTCGTTGGTAACCCTTAGGTTTTCTTGGGCCTGGCTGACAGATTCGCGCGCAACTGTTATTTTTTCATTTGCTTTGTTCAGGGTAAGGAATGCCTGTGTAACCTCGAATGCAATTCCTTCTTTCATTTGTTTAATTCCAAGGTTCGATTGTTCCAGGTTTGCTTCGGCCTGCTGTACCTGGAGCGATGTCGTATTCCAGTTCCAGATATCATAACTAACTGTAAGCCCAACATCCCAGGTGCCTCGAAATTCATCCCTTGCAGGGAATATTCTCGAATTAGGCCTGTTGTAATTATAATTTGCAGCCAGATTCACCTGAGGATACCATCCTGATTTCGCCGTTTCAACAGATTCTTTTCCGGCTTCGAGCCTCAGTTCCATGCTGCGAAGTTCGCTTCTGTTCCTGAAAGCTGTATCGATAACAGAACTTAAATTGTTGAAACGACTTTCAAGGATATCATTGTCGGTAATAATTGAATACCTGTGTTTTACTTCGATACCCATCGCCACATTTAATGCGGCATTCGACATTTCTACAGCATTTTCGGCATCAATCCGGGTAAGCTCCAGGTTTGAAAGCTGTACCCTGACCTTCAGGACGTCGTTAAGTGTTGCCATGCCGTTTTTGTAGAAGCTTTCGATATCTGCCAGATGTGCTTTCAGTTGGTTTATACTCTCATCGACGGATTTCTTCATTTCATTGCTTTTATAGTAATTCCAAAAAGCATTTTTTATATCGAATTCAACCTGCTTGACATCCTTTTCGTAATCGCTTCGGGCGGCTTCCAGCTGAAATTTAAGCATATCACCGGTATTGTCAATTCTCCCGCCCGTAAAAAGCTGCTGCTGAAGCGTCAGCCTAAGAATATACTGATTGAGGACAGTAGGAGAAAT
>DAINRZ010000234.1:0-6269 GCA_036741575.1 Kapaibacterium sp. (SeqCode) | reverse complement strand
AAGTTTCAAATCATATTGAAAAGCATGAAAAAGTAATACATAAATGAACACAGTATATCAATCAAAATGCTAGTTCTATCCTGTTGCCGATCATCAACACATTTTTGTATGCTTCCCGGCCCGCCGGAGACATAATATATTGAATATTAGGCTGGAAAGCTACAGCGGGCGATATTTGCAACCTGTAAGAACATTCGATGTTATGCTCAAAAATATCCAATGCGGGATGGTCCTGCATATACATATATGTATTGTGCCCCGAGGCAAAAGCCAGTCCGAACAAATCGTCGTCCCTGCCCGAAATAAGCCCTTTGTAAACCAAACCGCCAGCAATATAATAATCCATATCATTGTATTCATCGCTGGCAATACCTATCCTTCCAAAGAGAGACAGGCCCTGTTCCAAGCCCCGGCCTTCTGTAAAAATTACCCTGTCGAACAGGAAATATGCCCCCCAGTTGGTAAAATTCGATGCCAGGTGGTCGTAATTATCAGTATAATACCAGAATCCGGCTCCAAGTTTTGTATAAGGTTCCGAGCCGGCCGGTTCAGTTTCAACACCTGCTTCAAAACCGGCGAGAATTCCATCCTCTTTTTTTAATATTATATGCGTACCTTTAGGCGTATTCAGATTTCCGGGGATACCGTCAAGAATAACTCCCATAATGTAAGTATCGCCAAAAGGCTTTGCTTTGAACCTGAAACCAAACGAGGCTGTAGGGAATATCGAAGGGCCGTTTTCGCCGCTTTGGGCAATTTCCGTTCCTATACCGTGCGAAGGGTTCAGGAAAAACCTCGATGTTTCTTTGACATCGAATTCCGAGTTGTAATCATATGTTCCGATTAATAAAGATAAATCGCCGTCAAAAAAGACCTGTTCGTAAAAAAGATTATAGACCTTCCAGGCCTGTGGCGCTGCAATATTTGTAATCCCATGAGCAGAGCCGACATATGCATTGGGATCGTCTCCGTTATTGCCCAGCCCATAAAATACAACCGAGCCGCCTGCCAGTCCTAAAACCTTTTCAAGGTCGAAAGTAATAACAATATCGACATTATCGACAAGGGCAGTACCATGCCCGACATCGCCGGATGATACCTTCCAGGCCTCCAGCTTATATACTGCTTCCAATACAATCCCGAACTCCTCGAGGCTGCTACGTATTCCGCCCCAGTTACCGGTCAGAGTGCTACGCTCCCAGATATTATCCGATTTTGCATCGCCCTCGGTTTCGCCGGCAAAAAGGTATGCAGAATTAATCAAAACAACTATAGCAATTAAGGATAATCCAGGATATTTTGATTTTTTAAACATCATCTATTCTGTCCTTTATTAATTTCCTTTTCTTTCCAGGAAACGGACGGTGCCGTCGCCACACCCTAATATAATTATTTCTGCATCGCTGGTAATATCTACAGACCAGATTTTAACGCCCGCATCAAATTCCATAAGGTTTTCGCCAGTGGAAATATCCCATAACTTCACTTTTTTGTCAAGGCTTACGGTAACTATAGTCTTATTATCACCTGCCACAGACAAATCTTGTACAAGAGATGTATGTGCCTTGAATTTTCTGATAATATCACCGGTAGCCAGGTCCCAAACAATTACTATCCCGCTCTGGTCGGAAGATATCAGCTTTTTAGAGTCAAAGGTAAATAAAACCGTTAGTACAGGCTCATCGTGGCCTTTTAATATTTTCGAGGGAGAATTATTCTCTTGATGAGGTTCCCATAGAATTATGGTTTTATCATCGCTGCCCGAAGCAATAAATTTACCGTCATAACTGTAGGCAACGTTATTAACAGCTGCATCGTGCCCTTTCAATACTTTTGGTTTGGACCCCAGGTTAGAGTCCCAGAGTTTAACAGTTTTATCAAAAGATGCACATGCAATATATGCGCTGTTGCCGAAAGGGCAATAATATACGCCCATTATCTGCTCGAACTCCCCTGATAGTTTCATCTGCTCTTTACCGGATGAAATATCCCAGACTCTCACCGTTTTATCTGCCGAACAGCTGACAAGCTGTTTATCGTCGCCCGAAAATGAAATATTGTTAACGGCATCGGTATGCCCCTTAAGAGCCTTATACTCGGTGCCGGCCGGAAGGTTCCATAATTTTATAAGTTTGTCTCCCCCGGCAGATGCAGCCATACTGTTGTCGCTGTTGATAAAAATACCGAATACTTCGCCCTTGTGCTTGCCGACTGTCCTCATTGTGTAATCATAATCAAGGGCTTTCAAATTTACTGCTATTATGATAAGCAATAATAGATTTATAATTAATTTCAACATACATTTTCCTCATTGTTATGTTAATACTTTTCCCTGACGCCGGTAACTTTAAATCTGCCGTTTACTTTTTTTACGACGAAGTATTGGATATTATCGCCAAAAATTAGTGCAGATTCATAATCACTTAGTTGTTCATATTCATCGTTCGAATAATCGAAACTTTTTCCTTTGGGTTTTTCTGCCGGCACCAGGATACTGTTCTCGATAGAAGTTTTAATTACAGTATTAAAAAAAGTATCATAGTTTTTCAAAAGTTTTTCCTTATCCGGATAGATACCAAAGTGCGGTGTGGCCAACGGATATTCAATCATATCTGCAACTTTTTCTTTGATATCGTAAGCCACTGAGTAACGAAACTCTTTCCAGAAGTTTTCCAATTCGTTTAATTCTATCTCAATTTCAGGTGTTAATTCTTTAATTTTAAAACCAAGCTGGTTGATGTGCGAAATAAAATAGCTGCTTCCTGAACGGCTTTTCATGTAAACGATCTCGATGATCCCTTCGGCAAACTGCCTTTTAGGCTCATTTTCCTTATTTCTCGTCCGGATATAAATTGTAGTATATAGCCTTTTAGCTTTCTGTACGCCGATCGATTTCTTTTCGAGCAGAGCATACTCCAGGGGCTCGCCGTTCCTGAAAGTCCAATATTGCTCTTCATCGGTGCTCTGCACCGAGTTGCCGATAAGGTCGGTTTTCAGTTTTTCGTCTCTGTTGCCATAGGTATTAATGTTTAATATTAATACAATTACAACCGGCATAATTTGGGAAATCCCCAGCATTACCTCCTCCTATTAAAATAAATTTCTTTCAAATTATCGTCACATTAGTCTCATACTTAATAATGTATATTCGTTATTAATAAATTTTAACTGCAATGATATAATTATACTTTTAGCCGGAATTCTCCTATTTTTGTAAGTTTATTATGTTGAATATAGTATGAAGTAAACAGATGTTACAGGTTGTTCAATACCAGAAAGACGGCAATATCAGCCTCGAAGAAATGCCAATCCCTCAATGCCCCGACGGCGGCGTCCTCGTCAGGAATATTTTTTCACTGATAAGCGCGGGTACGGAGCGCACTTCCGTTACGAATACACAGTCTTCGCTTCTGCAAAGGGCAAAGAAACAGCCTGAACAGGTAAAATTAGTTATGGACATACTGAAAAAAGAAGGTGTTATGTCCACGATAAGCAAGGTCAGGACAAAGCTCGACTCATATAAAAACCTGGGGTATAGCTGTGCAGGCATTGTTGTCGAAAGCAACTGCGGCGAATTCAAGCCCGGAGACCGTGTGGCTTGCGCAGGAGCAGGCTATGCCGTCCATGCCGAGGTTGTGGCAGTCCCCAAAAATCTCGTTGCAAAAATACCTGACGGAGTTGATTACGATGAAGCTGCTTATACTACGCTTGGCTCCATTGCCATGCAGGGAGTCAGGCAGGCCGACCTAAGGCTCGGCGAAACAGTTGCCGTCATAGGGCTTGGGCTGCTGGGGCAGCTTGCCGTACAAATGCTGAAAGCTTCAGGTTGTATCGTTATCGGAATGGATATAAATGAAGGACTTTTTGATAAAGCACGCGAATACGGCTGTGATTATGTTTGCCAAAGCAATACTGATAATGTTAAAAATATAATTGCCTATACAGGCGGATTGGGATGCGACGCCGTTATTCTGGCAGCCAGCACTGCATCCAATGAACCCGTCGAGCTGGCACTGAAAATTACCCGGAAAAAAGGTAAAATTGTGGTGCTCGGCGCTGTAGGTATGAACCTGCCTCGCTCGCCTTTTTACGAAAAAGAAATAGATTTCAGGATTTCGTGCAGTTATGGCCCCGGCAGGTACGATGACAATTACGAAGTAAACGGCAATGATTATCCCCCTGCCTATGTGCGCTGGACCGAGAACAGGAATATGCAGGCGGTCCTGGAACTTATCCGATCCGGAAAGCTCGATGTGAAATCAATGACTACACACACCTTCAACCTCGGCGATGCCGGAAGGGCATACGACATGATTACAGGTAAAATCAGCGGGAATTACCTTGGAATACTACTGCATTACCCCGACAGGCCAGAGGCTATGGTTAAGCAGGTGAAGGTTCGCAAGGATAACAATCCACTAAAGGATATAAGGCTTGGTTTTATCGGCGCCGGTACTTTTGCCCAGGGTTACCTGCTACCTGCCCTCAAGGAAATGAACATTGAAATGCACAGTGTTTCTACTGCCACTTCTGTTAATGCCCTGACAGCGGCAAAAAGGTTCAGCTTTAGGAATAGTACGACCGACTCGCAGTCGATAATAGATGATAATGATATTAACCTGATATTTTGTGCAACCAAACACGACAGCCACGCCGGTTATGTGATTAGTTCCATCAATGCAGGCAAAGCTGTATTCGTTGAAAAACCGCTTGCCATAAACCGCGAGCAGCTCGAAGAAATCGACAAAGCGCACAACGAGCATAACGGCAGACTGATGGTCGGTTATAACAGGAGGTTCTCCAAACCTTTTACAGATATTAAAAAGTTTTTCGGGCAAAGGCGCAGGCCCATGATTATATCATACAGGGTAAATGCCGGCAAGCTGCCCTTGTCCCACTGGGTTTACAGCCAGGATCAGGGCTTGGGAAGGATAATCGGCGAGAGCTGCCATTTTATCGATTGCCTCATCTATCTGACAGGTTCTGTCCCGATAAGGGTATTTGCCGAATGTATAAGCGGCTCATCCGAAGACCAGTATAATCCCGACAATACAATAATAACCATAAAATTCTCCGACGGTTCAGTGGGAACAGTGCAGTATATTTCAAACGGCGACAGCTCGGTGCCCAAGGAGTTTTGCGAAGTATTCTGCGAAGACAGCATAGCGATAATGAATAATTTTACTGAAGTATTGTATGCCCGTGGCGGAAAAACTCATAAAGCAAACTACGACGGCAAGAAAGGCCACAAAGAAGAAGTAGCTGCAATGATTGAAGCTCTTAGAAAAGGCGGAGAAATGCCGATACCTTACAACCAGCTCAGGAATGCATCACTGATGACATTTGCCGCCCTCGAATCTCTGGACACCGGTATGCCTGTGAATATGTAAGGGAGGTCATAAAAGAATGGTTAAGCAAGAATATTGATAATTTTATACGGATTACAAACTGTTAATCCGTAAAATTCTAAAGCCTATCAGCGAATTGGTTTAGTTTTGATTTAAAATTTATAGTATTTCCTTTTCGTCATAATTGTAAATAATACTGAGGATTTTATGATTGAATTAGACTATATCGTATATAAAGAAGGAAAGTATTTCGTATCGCAATGCATTAATATTAATGTATCGTCATTCGGCAATACTAAAGACGAAGCAGTAAAGAACCTGAAAGAAGCTGTTGAATTATACCTCGAAGACGAGAATATTGAGTTTCCTTTAATTGAAGACTTAATGATTGGCAAGGAATCTATTAATGCCTAAATTATATTCCAGTTATGAGATATCTTATGTTCTGGAACTATTAGGTTGGACATTTGTGTCACAAAAAGGCTCGCATGGTAAATATAAGAACAATGATGGAATTATTGCAATCCTGCCAATGAATAAAAAAGAAATTCCTGATGGAACATTATCGAGTTTACTGAAACAGATAAAAATTAGTTAAAAAGAATTTGTAAAATTAGTAGCAAATAAATAGTTCGGGGTATGTAAAGCTAATGTTTTTGAAATTCTTCCTGTATTATAATCTGCGTTACGGAGATATATCCAAAATGTTTATAAAGGAATGATGCAGGTTAGGCCATCAAATAGACTGTGGATATTGGAATTAAACCTTTTCTGATTTAGTTCACTTTGGAGGCGCGAGACTATCTTTGCACTTGCCAAACCAACATCCGGCGGCTATAGCCGCCGGCCCCTGGTTTCATCACACATCCCCGGGACGCATGCCATGAGTCTTTATGAATACAAAATATATCCATTGCTAAT
>DAINRZ010000233.1:0-6338 GCA_036741575.1 Kapaibacterium sp. (SeqCode) | reverse complement strand
AATATATCTGCAGGCAAAGCAGTAAAATTTTTTGACAGGTCAATCGGAAATCCTTAGTCTTTCGAATTGGATTTCGGGGACGGTACGAAATCTATTGATACTAATCCGGTACATATTTATGAAAATCCTGGTAAATACGATGTAAGGTTGATTGTTAGCTCCGGCGGCAAGAAAGATACCGTACTCAAAAAGGAATATATAGAAGTTATTCCTTATATAAAAGCAGGATTCGATTATGAAGCAACAGGGACAAACCCGGTAAAGATTAAATTTACAGGCAAATCTGAAGGTGCGATAGATTCCGTCAGATGGGATTTCGGCGACGGACAGACCGGCGCTGAGTATAATCCTGAGCATACATTTTATCTTTCAGGTGTTTATCCTGTAAAACTTATTATATTCAGCAGGCTTGTTCAGGATTCAGTTATAAAATTTATCCCCATTAATATTTTAGATAAACCAATCAATAATGATGATATCTCATGGGAGTTCGCCGATACTCTTATTGGCAGAGGGGGCATTGCTTTAAAAGGCTGGCTCGGAGACGATGATGAATTGTACTATCAGATAAAAAGTAGCGATTCTGTTTACCATATCGGGGCTTTTAAAAATGAGGTTAAATCCTGGGACAGGACAAATTATTCCTCATACGAATACTTTGAGAAGGCTGCCGACGGGACATTCCGGTATGTTGATGACTCTCAAATTTCGATTATTGATAAAAATGGAAAAGAAATTATATTTTCCGATTTTAAAATAAATAACAAAATATATTCAGCAATAGTTACTGATAATGATCTAATACTAACTTATAATACCGATGTAAAATCATGCATTACAGTAATTAATGAAGATTTAAATAAGAATACTACTTTATACCCATTATTATATAACACACCCTGGAATAGTGTACTAGACTTGAATATCAATTGCTTCACAGCTAAAAAAACTAATTCGAAACTTGATTTTATTTTCTCATATAGTTATAAGGTGGTGTATGATAACAAAAGTTATTATAAATATAGTCTAAATGTTAATACTACTGAAATGAAATACGATTTGCCTATTCATTTCATCAGATTGAACGACAGCATCCTTATTGTGGAATATAAAAATTCATTAGATATTATAAAATCAGACTTTTTATTCCCAGATTCATCAAGAAAAATAAAGTTTGGGGTAATAAAGAAAGTTAACCTGCCTGAATACAGTCTTAAATATTCATTAAAACTTAATGATTCAGTCTTTATCTTAGCCGGCAGCAAAAACCTAAATCCTGCATTTCTGATAATGAATGCTTCCGGCGAAATACTAGACAGTTTAATAATAACTGAGAGGGAAGGCTCATTCAATCATGCGTCTATTACGTCAGATGCGAATCTATTACTTTCCGGCTACAGGAATAAATATTTCGGGTTTCCATCACCATATTTTATTAAAGTAAAATCACCATTCATCCACTCGGTTATAATTGCTGAAAAACAAAGCAGGCAAAAGAACTTAAAAAATCTAATATGCAAACCTAACCCTGCAGGCCAATTTGCTGAAATCTGCTTCGATTTGAATATTGACAGCGAAATAAAATTCAGGCTGTTTGATATTTCCGGCACTGAGATAAGGAAAGCAGTTTATAATATGTATCAAGGCGGCAACACTATCAAATTGAATCTTTCGGGCATTCCCACAGGTATTTATTATTATAGTATCGAAGCCGGAGGCCAGGTATTCACCGGTATAGTATCGCATTACAGGGAATGAGGCATACAATTTTTTCCCCCATACCTTATTCCAGGCCAAAAGTTTAATTATTCACATCCAACTGTTTATGGTTTATTCTTCGGCAGCTTGTTCTCGGCTTTCAGCCGTTCGTATCGCTCGGTTATCTCAATAAGGATTTTATTGCGTACAATGTCCTCGCGGTTAAACTCAAATACCCCCACTCCTTCAATGTCTTTTACCATTTCTACAAAAAACGGGAAGGCCACATGGAAGTTCCTGATGTCGTACTGATGTACGTCTCCCGAGATAATTACCTTGCTGCCCTGTCCCATGCGTGTAATGAACAGCATTAGCTGGCGGATATCCGCGTTCTGTGCCTCGTCGAGTATCATGAGCGTATTGTCGAATGTAGCTCCGCGCATATAAGCCAGGGGCCGGTATTCGATAAAGCTTTTCTCGAGCAGCTTCTCAAGGTTTTCGGATTTTATCATTTTGAGCATACTGATACGGAAGCTTTCATAGTAGGGGTCGATTTTGCTTTCCACATCTCCGGGCAGGGCGCCGAGTTTTTCTCCTGCTTCCTGTATGGGCTTTGTGAAAATCACCTTCTCGAAGTCATGGTCGCGCAGGCTTTTTATTGCATAGTAAGAATCTATGAAAGTCTTGCTGGTGCCGGCCGGGCCGGTGATAATAACGATGTCGCTTTCGTCGAGCATTGCCACAAGCTCACGCTGCTTTTCCCTGAGGTTAATCTCGTTCAGCGCCGTCCTGGGCACAAGCCTTTTGGCCTGGAAAGGGTCTTCGATTACAAGCAGGCTGTTATAGCCGGAATTGTTATTATTGTTACCGGGTTCGCCGGGTATTGTTTTCTTTTTCTTTTTTGCCATGGTATTTTTGCTCAATTATTACATATTTAACATTTCAATCCGTTGCCGCCCGTTTCCAGTTCAGCTTCGATCGACCTCCAAATTTGCTGGCAGGGGAAATGGTTTTTGTAGAGAGGATCGCCAAGAATAACTGAATCTATCCCGAATTTATTCAATTCGTTGAGCATCCAAAGGTGCTTAGCTTCTTTCACGCCATTTGCAACCGTAATGCGTATGTTACCGTTTTTGCCTAGTTCTTCGAGCGCTTTGGCATCCAATTCCCTGTCGTTTCTTTCCCACTCGTCATCACCGAAAATAATCCTGTTCCCTCCGATAGATTTTACAATATTCACATAATCTAAGACTGAAATATCATATGGTTTATTGCCGAGGCATATTTTTCCGTTCTTCAGGTATATATTGAAAGCTATTCTCGAAGGGGTATATTCCTTTATCAATTCTTTAATCGACTGCGGGTCGGTTACAGCCAGTTCGTCGATTATTACCCTGTAAATTTCGTTATCCAGCAGGTACTTACACTCTTCGGGAGTATTAAAATATGCAAAAACCTCGAAGGGAATATCAACCGTCGAAGCCAGGAACTTTATTAAATCTAAGTTTATATCCTGGCGTTGCTCATATACTGAGTTATAATCGAGTATGTGCAGGGTTTTTGCATTCTCGCGCCGCCACAGGCGGCACAGCATATCGGGATTCTGCCTGAAATATTCGTAAAGCCCTTCAGTATTGGCCACACCCTCGATGCACTGCACTGGCATTCCGTCCCTAAGCTGTATTTCGGGAAATATCAGTATCATTCGCACCCCCATCAATCAGTTCATAGCGTATTTCAGGGATTTCCTGATCAACAATTCGGCATTGCCGAGGGCTGCGGCATCTTCTTCGGCTGCCTTGCGCACTGCCTTGTCGGCAATTGCAGGCGAATAGCCAAGCGTTACCAGCGCCGCAACGGCTTCCTGCCTTATAAGGCTGTGCACGGGCGTCTCGTCTTTATATTTTACAATCCCCAGTTTTGATATTTTGTCCTTCAATTCCACATGAAGCCGCTCTGCGGTTTTTTTGCCGATACCCGGCAGCTTCTGGAGGGCATGAAGGTTGTTCGTCACAAGGTATTCCTGCAGTTCGGCTACCGTCAGCGAAGATAATATCCCCAGAGCTATCTTCGGGCCTATTCCCGAAACTGATATTATCAGCCTGAAGGCATCCCGTTCCGGTTCTTCTGCAAATCCGTATAGCGTTAGGGCATCTTCGCGGGGAATAAGAATAGTGTATATCCTTGCTTCGCTGCCTTCATCGGGAAGCAAAGAAGATGTATTGACAGACACTGACGCGGCATAACCAACCCCGCCGCAATCAATAATAACTTCGGTTGAACCTTTGTGAACCAGTTTTCCTCTTAGCTGTGCAATCATACTGCTACCTAATTTATTTTAACTAATTTGGCATATTGTATCATAAGGCGTTTTTTGCCGACCGACTTAAAGTCGATTAATATCTGCCTGTTGGCTCCGGTGCCTGCAATGGCAACCACCCTGCCCGAACCGAAATGCGCATGGCTCACGCGGTCGCCGGCTGCAAATTCCGTATCGTACCTGATATTTTCTGCCTGCGGCACCTGCGAATATGTTTCTTCCCGGGGCGCCTGCGCATACGAAAACCTCCCGGCGCTCGGCCTTGGTATCGACGAAGAAGATGCCGTATGGATTGCCTGCTTTTGAGCCGGTTTTTGGGGAACCAGCGGTGCAGGGGCATTTTTAATATAATGAAAATCAATTTCTTTAAGAAATTTGGACTTTATCTGGCTGTGGATTTCCCCGAATTTCATTCTTTTATCGGCATGAGAAATGAACAACCGCTTTTCGGCGCGGGTAATGCCAACGTAAAACAGCCTTCTCTCCTCTTCCTCCTCCTCGGGGTGAGAATCTGCCTTTTGCAATGGAAACAATCCCTGCTCCAGCCCGGCCAGGAATACTACAGGGAACTCGAGCCCTTTGGCAGAATGCAGGGTCATTATCTTGACATGATTGTGCGCCATATCTGCCTGGTCAACGTCCGAAACAAGCGCAGCCTGCTGAAGGTAGTCGTCGAGCCCGCGCTTTTTAAGGTCGCGTGTTTCATCCCTGTTTTCATCTAGAATATCGTCCATCCTCTCGTTCAGTTCGTCGAAACTATCGAAATAGTTAGCTATATCGGTAAGTATCTGGTCGATGTTCCTGATCCTTTCTTCGGCTTCGTCGGTGCCCATTTCCTTATACATATCTATAAGTCCCGATTCCCTGATATAATCGCGGGCAAGTTCGGCAGGTTCCTGCTCTTCCATCAGCGCCCTGTATTTCTCAATCATACCTATAAAAGTACCGATAGCATTAGAGGCTTTGGATTTAAGGTCGGGAATTCTGTCCGTATCGCTGAATGCCCTGTAAACAGAAATGCCGTTCGCTGCTGCGAAATTCGTTACATGGCCAAGCGAAGTTGCACCTATACCCCTTGGAGGCTCGTTGATAACCCGCAGCATCGACTCGCTGTCGTCGGGGTTGACAAGCATTTTCAGGTAAGCAACCACGTCTTTTACCTCTTTACGCTTGAAAAACGACATCCCGCCGACAATTACATACGGTATTTTAAAGTACCTCAGCCAGTTTTCGAACGGCAGCGACTGGGCGTTTGTCCTGTAGAGAATGGCGAAATCCCTGGGTTGCAGGCTGTCGCTAATTAACTTGTGGATTTTACCGACGATTTTCTCTGCTTCTTCGCGGTCGTCCCTGCCCCTGATTATTTCAATCTTTTCGCCCTCTTCGTTTTCAGTCCAGAGGGTTTTGGGTATCTGCCTGTGATTGTGCTTGATAACCGAATCGGCAGCTCCGAGAATCGTTTTGGTTGACCTGTAATTTTGCTCGAGCCTGACGATTTTCAGCCCCTGGTATATTTTCTCGAAATCGAGTATATTTTTAATTTCGGCACCGCGCCAGCGGTAAATGCTTTGTGCGTCGTCGCCCACAACGCATATGTTCCTGTGCTTGTTTGCCAGCATATTCAGCACTGTAAACTGTGCACGGTTGGTGTCCTGGTATTCGTCCACCAGGATATATTTGAAGGAATCCTGGTATTTTTCGAGCGCCGGCTTCGATGCTTCCAGCATTTTTATCATATTCACCAGCAGGTCGTCGAAATCCATAGCATTATTTGTAAACAGGTATTTCTCGTAATTTTCGTATATATCGGAAGTCATTCTGTCGGCCCGGCTGTCCGACGAACCGGCATACTCCTGCCAGCCCACCATCCTGTTCTTGGCCCACGAAATACGCGAGCGCACAGCCTGTGGCGCCACCTGCTGCTGCGAAATGTTCAGCCTGTTCATGATTTTCTTGATGGCGCTCATCGAGTCGTCGGTATCGTAAATCGAGAAATTGCCTTTGTAGCCGAGTATTTCGGCTTCGCGGCGCAGTATGCGCGCAAATACGGAATGGAAAGTGCCTGCCCAGACCCTGGATGCAGCCACGGGCGAAATGATGCGCCCGATACGCTCTTTCATCTCGTTGGCGGCTTTGTTGGTGAATGTAAGGGCAAGGATATTCCATGGAGCCACGCCGTTTTCTATCAGGTGGGCGATACGCTGAGTGAGTACTTTTGTTTTGCCGCTGCCTGCCCCGGCAACGACAAGCACCGGGCCGTCGAGCGCCCCGACTGCTTTCTTCTGTTCGGGATTCAATCCTGCGAGTGCGGATGCATTTT
>DAINRZ010000232.1:0-6339 GCA_036741575.1 Kapaibacterium sp. (SeqCode) | reverse complement strand
CAGTAAAAAATGGAATTTGTAGTGGAAGAATGTGTAGAGTACTAGATGAAAGCGGCGAACCTCTGATTGGAGCGAATGTAATAATCATAGGTACCAATCTTGGTGCATTTACAGATGCAGAAGGTAAATATAAAGTTAATAAAATTCCGCCGGGTAATTATTTTGTTAAATTTTCTTATGCTGGCTATGGAGAACAAATCATAAATGTAAAAATAGAGGAAAACATATTTAAGCAAATCAATGATATTAAACTCGTTGGTTCAGTGAGTGATACAATTATATGTGTTAGTTCACCAATTATTCAAAAAAATAGCATTGGATCGGTATCTACTACTGTTACTGAAGACCTCAGAAAAATACCTTTAAATGGATCACCTACAAGTGGGGTTCAGGGAACTGGCGGTGGATTCTCTATCAGGAGCTCAAGAAAGTCTGATACTCAAATCAGAGTTGACGGGCTCGATGTCGGGGACCAGTTTGCTGGTGGCTTCGGGATTCCAGGACAATTCCCAATGGTAAGCCAGTATGCTACCGAACAGGTTCAGGTTATTAAGGGTGGTTTCTCTGCTGAATATGGTGATGTACTCGGCGGTGTTGATACTGTACCAGATCCGTCAGGTAATGAAAAGAATCAATCGGGCAGAAGTATTAGTGAAAACAAATATCGAATAAAAGAATTTTACAACCAACCGGAATATTTGAAAGATCTCTGTGATGCCGCCGATGAAGAAAAGACTGCAGCATACCTGAGGCTGAAAAGTAAATACGGTTATTCGGCTGCTTTTTACCTCGACGCTGCTGATTATTTCTTCAGGAACGGCTTTATCGAAGACGCTTTAGTAGTCGTTTCCAATTTAGCAGAGCTGAAAGCCGAGGAAGCACAACTGCTCAGAACACTTGGCTACAGGCTGTATAGCTACGGCTATTACAAATATGCTGAACTTATTTTCAGGGAGGTGCTAAGGATTAGAAACGAAGAGCCGCAGTCATACAGAGACCTGGCGCTTGCGTGCATAGAAACCGGCTTGTACCAGGAAGCAGCCGATTTGTTGTATAAAGTAATTACCGGACAGTTCGACGGCAGATTCAGCAGAATAGGCGATATTGTAATAAATGAATTTAATAATCTGCTATTGAAACAAAGCCACATGATAAATATGAAGAATTATGATTTCTCCCTTATCGGCAGCATACCGGTGGGCATAAGGGTAGTCCTTTCGTGGGATACCGACAACTGCGATATGGACCTGTGGGTAACTGAACCGGACGGTACACGCTGTTATTACGCACGAAGCAGGACAAATAACGGGGGCAAATTAACCCGTGACTTTACAGGCGGATACGGCCCCGAAGAATATATGATAAAAGTGCCTTTGCATGGGAAATATTTGGTACAGGCCAACTATTTCGGCAGCAGGCAGCAAAAAACTTTAAACCCAATAAATCTGAAAGCAACCATATACATGAACTATGGCACGGACAACGAAACAAGGAAAGATATTACATTCCGGCTTGGCGCAAAAAAAGACATAGTCAATATTGCCGAAATAGTGTTTGACTGAGAACACACGGCAAAACCGGGCAGCCTTACTTCGAGAGCAATTATTGGCTGCCCGGAGTGTTGTAAGGTTTATATGTATTCCCCCCATTGAATATTTTTCGAGGTGAGCCTTGCTTATAGCTATGTTTGTTTCGGGGCAAAAAAAGATAAACATTACATCTTATTATCCATCATCTATTTCCCCAATTTTTTATTTAGCAATTCGATTTCATACAAGGCCTGCTGCTTCATATCATAATATTCTGCTTTGTCTTTGATTAATTGAACGGCCCTGTGATAATCTTCGAGCGCGGGAACAGGCTTATTCATCAACGCAAGGATTTTTGCCCTGTTGAAATAGACGACCGGATTTTCGGGGAAAACCTCGGAAGCCCTGTTGTAACATTCATTGGCTTTAACCAGGTCACCATTCGAATAATGTATATTACCAAGGTTGAAATAGTTTTCTATAAGAAAAGGATTAAGCTCAATAGCCCTCTCGTAGTCCTCAATTGCCCCGTAAATATTGTTTGTCTTTTTCCTGATGGAAGCTCTTGTGCTGTAACCTTCGGCATAATCGGGATTGCACAGAAGGGCTTTAGATATTGCGTAAATAGCAGAGTCTGTCATACTTAGGTTCATGTAGGTTATGGACATACTTGTGTAAACAAGCTCGTTGCACGAATCGAGTTTGGCGGCGTAGCGGAAATCCTCGAGCGCCTGCCGGAATTTATTCATGCCGAAATTGGACCTTCCCCTGAAGTTGTATGCTTCTGCGAAATTAGGATTAATTTTTACTGCTTTGTCTGCTTCGCCCCAGGCATAAATGTAACGCCCCTGATTGAGGTAACACAGGGAATAATCGATCCTGTATTCGACGTTGGCCGGTTCAAGTTCCACTGCTTTTTCAAAGTCGGCTTCCGATTCTTCCCATTTGCCCATCAGCATGTAAGTATAAGCTCTTCTGTGGTATGCTTTGCCGCTGTTGGGTTCGGCATAAATAATGGCATTAATATCCTGCACAGCCATTGCGTATTGGTTGACATCTCGGTATGCACCTGCACGGGCGTATTTATAAGCAACATTCGAAGAATCTGAGTTTATTGCAATCGAATAATCCTTTATTGCTTTTTCCATATCATTTAGTTTCTGGTGAAGCATACCCCTTTTATAATATAGTTCGGCCTTTTCGGGATGTATCGTAATCAGGCTGTCGTAAACGGCAATATCTTTTTCTAATGCAACTGTAGAAGTTTTGTCTGCTGCCCTTGTATTAAAGGGTGCAATAAAAACTATACATAATGATATTACTGAAAAAATAAAGTTCTTTCCCATAACTAAATTGCTTTTTTTACAAAAATATTTGTTAATTAACGAAAGAAGCAGAAGTTTTGTGGAAGGATTTTTAAATAAGCATTAACGATACATTTAAAATTGTTAACGAGTCCGGATCCGAAATATTAAGGCGCAAGTTTAATAATCACAATAATTATTAATATCTTGTTTTCAAGCCTCGCCTGCAAGTTTCTCTATCAGGCTGCTGCAGCCGCCGGCGTTAATAAATTCAGAATGTTCATCCAAAGAATTGAAATTTCTGCCTGTAATTTCGCTGCATAGTATTTTATAATCGGTTATTTTATTAAACTTTTCGTACACAGTTTTTAGCTCAGGTAAGGAGTACGGCGATTTACCGGGATTGCTGCGGCACCATTCGATGGATTTAATCCATAAAGCCGTTGCAAACGCGCCGCAGGCATTTCCACTAAGGCCCATTCCACCGGCAAATCCCGCAACCATCGCTGCCTGGGCATCTGAGGCGCCCATTTTTTTAGCTAATACCCCAGAGCAGCCGATACAATTCTTGCATCCGTCTGTTACGCTTACGCCAAGGCTTTCAGCGGCTGCAAGAGTTGCATCCTGGGCCCAATCCCTTGCCAGATTGAAGCAGGAATGTGCCTTGAAAACCATAAATTTTGCAAACTGGAATTTGCTGTTGAAATCGGTATCGGTAATGTCGAGGCAGTCGTGGCTTTTTGTAAGGTTTTTAAATGATTCCATCAGCTTTTGTGTAGCCCTGACGGCCATAAAACTTGCTTTTTCCAAATCATGGCTCATCCTGTATGATTCTGCGCCTACGGACAGCGAAGCGCCCCAAAGCATACCGCACTGGTAACCCTGCCTCAATATACCTCCTGCAAACGGGTCGGATGCTATTTCTTCCAATTCATAATGATGCCCGAACTCGCGGTTCAACATGTAAAAGAAAGCTTGCGAGCAGGCTCCTTTTTTCATGAATATTTTCTTTGCGTCGTTATTCTCTGCCAGCATATTTCTAAACCTCAATTATTACTTAATTCTAATAACAACATTACCTTTTTTCCTGCCGGTATCGACATATCTGTGAGCATCGGGCACTTGTTCTAAAGTGAATTCCCTGTCGATAACAGCACGAATTTTCCCTTTGCCGGCTAATCTGATAAGCAATTCCATATATTCCTGCTTTTCCTTCGTTGGAGACTTGACGGAAACATAAATCCCTCCGGGCTTTAATAACTGCTTGCATTGACGGCGGCTGGTCTTGCCGGCAGCATCAAAAACTAGATCGAACTTTTTTCGTGAATTTGTGTAATCCTCTTTTGTGTAATCGATGATGTAATCGGCGCCCAGACCTTTTACCATACCGATGTTCGACGTGCTGCATACAGCTGTAACTTCAGTTCCGGAGTACTTGGCCAACTGAACGGCATATGTGCCCACCGAGCCGGATGCCCCGTGAATGAGAACTGATTGGTTAGAGCTAATATTTGCTTTTTTCAGCAGGTGGCAGGCAGTCATGAAGCCAACGGGCATTGCCGCAGCCTCAGTAAATGAAACGTTATCCGGTATTTTGGCAACAACACCGTGTTTCCACTTTTCCGGGACACAAACATACTCAGCGTTGCCACCGGCAGACAGTCCCGTAGTAGTGCCAAAAGCCCGGTCACCAGGCTTGAATAGGGTTACATTTTTCCCAACTGATTCTACTACTCCGGCAAACTCTACACCTGAAATTTTCTTGGATTTAAAGCCGAGTAACAGTCCCATAGGGGCTAAAATAAAGCGTGGAATTTTCCTCAGGGCTGTATCTCCACGAGTAACAGTAGAAGCATACACTTCTAAGAGTATTTCATTTTCTCCCGGAACTGGTTTTTCTATTTCTTCAAACTTTAATACATCCGGCGGGCCGCTTCTGCGGCATAATATTGCTTTCATTTTTACCCAAATCTCCTATTAATTTTTTTCTAATACGTATATCTGCATGAAATGTTCTGATGTTCTAAAAAGCTATTGTCTAGAGAGCCGGCTAATAACGATTAAGCCTGCATTATTTATCAAACGAAATGGCACGGCGCTCTGTGCCCTAACAAGCTTAGATTTGTGCGTAAATGAATAAAAATTTGAAAATCATACTTTTATGTCAAATGTATGAGTAATCCTGGACAGGCAAATCGCTTTAAATTATGGATTAATTATGAACTAAACATTAAGATATAATAATTTGATATAATCAGTTTTAAAGTTATATTCCGAAAAAATTCTGTCGGATAGTAAGTATATATTGGGAAAAAAAGTAATTATATCGGGGAAGCAGGAGCTTTCGGACTGGATATACGAATACCATCACCTTCACTACCGTTATGGTTTTGTAGCCTATTTAATTATTAACACTGCATACCTCCTTCTCGACAGCATTTATTACCCCGATTTTTTTTATTACTGTATGATAATCCGGCTGGCCATTGCACTTCCTGTTTTATTGCTGCCGGTAATATTATCATTTACCAGTCAGTATAAAAAGTATTTTCTAATAACAAATACCGCTGCTGCTACAGTGACACCGCTAACCCTGCTCCTTCTTATTTTTATTATCAGCGATTCCGGCTCTGAACTTAGTACTGTATATTACGGCGGATTAATCATTCAGGTAATGGTTATAGGCCTGTTTATATATGAATGGAAAATAGCTATCTTTTCTGCTACTGTTATTGTTGCCTTTTATTTTTTTGGAGGCAGCTTTTTATTTGAATTCCATGCCAGGAATTTCTTTCACGAAGAATTACTGCTAATTACAAGCGCCGCAATCATAGCAATCCTAATATCTTATTATTACCTTGCTATCAAGGAAAAAATAATAATATCGGAAAATATTCTGAAAAAAGAAAAACATTTAATTGAAGAAAAGATTATCGAGCTCGATAATTCGAATAAACTAAAGAATAAATTGTTTTCAATTATCGCTCATGACTTAAAGGCGCCGTTCGGGGCTTTTCTCGGTCTATCGCAGGCAATGGCCGATGAATTGGAATCTTTGTCGCAGCAGGAAGTCAGGCATTATAGCGTTTTAATTAATAAATCTGCGGGTAATCTTTACAAATTAGTCGATAACCTGCTTGTATGGTCGAGGCTGCAAACAAATAATATAGAATTTAACCCCGAAATATGCAAAATTTCTGATGCTGTAGAATATTCTATTTCAATACTTGCCGAAATGGCAAGTCAGAAAAATATTTCTATAAACTTCAATAATAGTAATATCACCGTCAAAGCAGACTGCAATATGCTCAATTCGATATTCAGAAACCTGCTTTCTAATGCTGTTAAGTTTTCGAACAGGGGAGACAGCGTTTATATAGAAGTCAAAGAACCGCATGATACAAATTATTACGAGATAAGTGTGAGAGATTATGGAATAGGTATTGCCGCAAAAGATCTGGGCAGGATATTCGATATTGATTGCCCTGTTTGCACAAACGGCACCG
>DAINRZ010000231.1:0-6365 GCA_036741575.1 Kapaibacterium sp. (SeqCode) | reverse complement strand
GTTCCTGTCGTCGTATAGAGTTTCCAGGCCATTGGAGTTCAATTCATTATAAATATTTTCGCATGCTTCCCTGACATTCTCGAACTTTTCGATATTCAGGCCGATGAGTTGAACATGGAACGGGGTAAGGGCTTTTTTCCAGACAATGCCCTTGTCATCGTGGCTCTGCTCGATAAAGCAAGCAGCAATTCTTTCGACACCTATACCGTAGCTGCCCATAATAATGGGATTCTCGTTGCCTTGCTCGTCCAGGAAGTTAGCTCCCAGAGCATCGGAGTATTTAGTACCCAATTTAAATATATGGCCCAGTTCGATTGCCTTTACCACCCGCAGAGGGCTGCCGTCAATTATATCAGGCTCACCGGGTTGCACGGTACGCAGGTCATAGTATTCATCAATTTTGCAATCCCTGGTAAAATCTATATTCTTAAAATGATAACCGTCCCTGTTGGCCCCGCTGACCAAACCGTTAGCGTCTTTCAGCAGGTTGTCGGCTATCACCTTCATTTTTGTCTTCAAGTTAATTGGGCCTATTGAACCATGGTCGGCGCCCGTATATTTAACTAATTCTGCCGAATCGGCAGGCCTTAGCTTATTTGTTTTGAACACTGTTTCCAGTTTTGTCTCGTTTAACTCGTCGTTTCCTCGCATAAAAATCAGGACCGGATTATCATCGACTATATAAACTACAGATTTTGCGCACCTCTCCTCGGGCAGCCCAAAATGCTCTATTAAATCGTCGATTGTTTTCGACTTTGGCGTTGGGAATTCCTCTACAGGCAGTTCTTCGGCAATCCTTCCGACCGGCGGTACTGCCGAAGTCGCAACCTCGACATTTGCCGCATAACCCGAATCGCTTATGGCGCAGGTATCTTCGCCCGAATCGGATTCGACCATAAATTCCTGAGACTGCCTGCCGCCCATTGCCCCGCTAGACGCACCGACGACAAAGAACTTAATATTGCAGCGGTTAAATATATTGTTATAGGCTTCGTAATGCTTTTGGTAGCTTTCGTCGAGCCCTTCCCATGATTTATCGAGCGAGTATGCATCTTTCATAATAAACTGCCTGCCTCGCAGCACACCCGACTTGGGGCGGGGTTCGTTGCGGAATTTAGTCTGGATCTGGTACCATATCTGGGGCATATCGCGGTACGACCTTACATGCTGCCGGGCATGGAAAGTGATTATTTCCTCGTGTGTCGGCGCCAATACAAGGCCGTCCCTGTTCTTTATGTGGAACATTACATCGCCCATTGCTTCCACCCTGTTGGTCTGTTCCCATATCTCGATAGGGTTGAGCGCAGGCAGCAGGAATTCCTGCCCGCCGATAGCGTCCATTTCTTCGCGCAAAATATTGATGATTTTCTTTATTACTTTGTAGCCTAAGGGGAGAAATGAAAAGACTCCTGCTGCAAGCTGCCTGACAAGCCCGGCACGGAGCATTAACTGGTGCGAAGGAATAACTGCTTCGGAGGATAATTCCTTCAATGTGGGTATGAATACTTTAGAATATCTCATGTTTTTACAATATTTTTATTAATAATAATATTCAGTTTAAAACGAAATAGCAAAATTAAAGAATTTTTCGTTGTAATTTGACGGTTGAGTCAATTTAAATTTTAATTGAAATTTGTAGGTATTGATAAGCAATAATATATAACAGTATAGAAAATTGAGCGATATTGAGAATAACAGAGAGTTTTCGGTGAAGGTAGTATCTAAAATTCCCGACCTGCCGACTAATCCGGGAGTTTATATTTACAAGAATTCCCAGGGAAAGATTATTTATGTAGGCAAGGCAAAAAACCTGCGCAACCGGGTCAGGTCATACTTCCAGAAAGGCAGGCCCGCCGATGCCAAGACTAAGGCTATGATTTACAATATCGAAGATATGGACTTCATAGTCACCGATTCCGAAGCAGAGGCGCTGATTTTGGAAGATAACCTGATAAAGAAAAACAAGCCAAAATACAATATTTTGCTTAAAGATGATAAGTCCTATCCATATATAAGGATTACTAAGGAACTGTTCCCAAGGGTATTTTCGACAAGGAAGGTAATAAAGGATGGTTCGCACTATTTCGGCCCATTTACCGAAGCAGGGCAGATGAAGCAACTGCTAAGGACAATCAGGACTATTTTCAAAATAAGAAGCTGCAACCTGAATATAACCGAAGAATCTGTAGCCGGCGGTAAGCATAAAATCTGCTTAGATTACCACATTAAAAAGTGCGAGGGCCCCTGCGAGGGGCTGCAAACAGCCAAAGAATACAACGATAATATTGATAAAGCTATCGAAATAATAAACGGCAAGACAAAGGAACTCGAAAAAATGCTCGAAGAAGATATGGTCAGGATGGCAGAGGAAATGCGGTTCGAAGAAGCTGCCGAGCTGCGCAACAAACTCGCATACCTGCGCGAATACACCTGCCGCCAGAAAGTCGTCTCGACTGAACTGCACGACCGCGACGTCTTCGGCGTTGCGAAAATCGACGACGGCTCCTGCTCACTTGTGTTCAAAATACGCGACGGCAAACTGATTGGAAAAATGCACTATATTTTGCCGAAAACGCTCGATACTCCCGAAGTAGAAATTATCCGCTCGACAGTAGAGAAATGGTACCTCGAAAATGACTTCGTCCCAAGGGAGATTATATTGCCGGCGATGCCCGACGACATGGAATTTATCATTGACTGGCTCGAAAAAAAACGCGGCAAAAGCATAGAACTGACTGTACCCAAGCTGGGCGAGAAGAAAAAGCTGGTCAACATGGCCAATGCCAACGCCGAGTTTGCACTCAGGGACTATTTCATTGCCCTTTCTAAGAAGGAGCAGTCCATACCCAGGATATTAATGTCCATCCAGAGGGATTTGAAGCTGAAAAATCCGCCAATGAGAATCGAATGCTTCGACAACTCGCATATACAAGGCTCGGAGCTTGTGTCGTCGATGGTGGTGTTCGAAAACGGCAGGCCGAATAAAAACGAATACAGGAAATTCAAAATCAGGACCGTGGAGGGCAACGACGACTTTGCCTCGATGAGGGAAGTAATTACCCGGCGCTACACGAGGGCTATCGAAGAAAACACTAAGCTGCCCGACCTTATTATTATCGACGGGGGCAAGGGGCAGCTCTCGGCAGCCGTGGGCGTACTCGGCGAATTGCAGATATTGAATAAAGTAACCGTCGTCGGATTGGCAAAGAGGCTCGAAGAAATCTTTTTCCCGGGCGAACCGGAACCCGTGCTGCTGCCGAAGTCATCGAGCAGCCTGAAGCTGATTCAGCAGGTGCGCGACGAAGCCCACCGCTTTGCCATTACATACCACAGGCAACTTAGGGATAAAAGGACGCTTGTAACCGAATTGACCGAGATACCAGGCCTTGGCGAAAAAACAGCCCAAAAGCTGCTTATAAAATTCGGCTCGGTGGAGAATATCAGGAAATTAACACTCGAAGAACTGGAGAAAGTAGTAAACAAAACAGTTGCCGCAAGGGTAAAAGGGCATTTTGAAGTGAACTGATTTTCAATTCAATCCCCCTTCAGTTTCCGGTATTTTATTCTTGTGGGTTCGTAATCGCCAAGCCTTTGGCGGCGGTTCTCGACGTAATCTGAAAATGAGCCTTCGAAGTAATATACCTCCGAATCGCCCTCGAATGCCAGGATATGCGTGGCAACCCTGTCGAGGAACCACCTGTCGTGCGATATTACAACCGCGCAGCCTGCAAAGTCCTCGAGGCCTTCTTCCAGAGCCCTCAATGTATTCACGTCGATGTCGTTAGTCGGTTCGTCCAGCAGCAGCACGTTTGCTTCTTCTTTCAGAGTCATGGCCAGGTGCAGCCTGTTGCGCTCGCCACCCGAAAGGTAACCGCATTTCTTCTGCTGGTCGGGGCCGCTAAAATTGAAACGGGCCGTATAGGCGCGTGTGTTAATCTGCCTGCCGCCGAGCGACATCAGGTCGTTTCCGCCCGAAATAACGTCCCACACCGTTTTCTCCGGGTCAATATCTGTGTGGTCCTGGTCAACATATCCGATTTTCACGGTTTCACCTGTAGTAAATGTACCGCTGTCCGGTTTTTCAATGCCCATTATCATACGGAACAATGTGGTCTTGCCGGCGCCGTTAGGGCCGATAATGCCTACTATTCCGCCTGGTGGCAGGCTGAAATTCAGGTTCTCGAACAGCAGCTTGTCTCCGAACGACTTCGAAACCCCGGCTGCTTCAATAACATTATTGCCCAGCCTGGGGCCGTTTGGTATAAATATTTCAAGTTTCTCTTCCTTCTGCTTGACGTCTTCGTTCAGCATGGCATCGTAGGCGCTAATCCTGGCTTTACTCTTGGCATGGCGCGCCCTGGGCGACATCCTGACCCACTCCAGTTCGCGCTCCAATGTTTTCCTTCGTTTCGATTCTGCTTTGCCTTCCTGCTCCAGCCTCTTGGCTTTCTGGTCGAGCCACGAAGAATAATTCCCTTTCCAGGGGATACCCTCTCCCCTGTCCAGTTCCAGTATCCAGCCTGCTACGTTATCGAGGAAGTAACGGTCGTGGGTAATGGCTATAACCGTTCCCTTGTATTGGTTCAAATGTTCTTCCAGCCACTGCACCGATTCGGCGTCCAGATGGTTGGTCGGCTCGTCGAGCAGCAGTATATCCGGCTCTTTCAGCAGCAGCCTGCATAGCGCCACGCGCCTTTTTTCGCCGCCGGATAGGTTTTTCACAAGCGCTTCGGGCTCGGGGCAGCGCAGGGCATCCATAGCCCTTTCCAGCTTGTGGTCGAGGTTCCAGGCATCGTATTTATCGAGCAGGTCGGTTAATTCGCCCTGCCTTTCGATAACCCGGTTCATTTCGTCGTCGTCCATCGGCTCGGCGAATTTGGCATTTACTTCGTCGTATTCCTTCAGGAGTTTAGTTATTTCTTCCACGCCCTGGCCCACAATGTCTTTCACGGTCAGAGTATCGTCGAACTGTGGGTTCTGCGGCAGGTAGCCCACAGAATATCCCGGCGAAAATACGACTTTGCCGTTGTATGACTGCTCTTCACCGGCTATAATCCTCATTAATGTAGATTTACCGGAGCCGTTTAGGCCGATGATGCCAATTTTGGCACCATAGAAAAATGAAAGGTATATATCCTTGAGCACCTGCTTCGATGGCGGAAATATTTTGCTTACACCAATCATCGAAAATATTATTTTTTTGTCATCTGTCATGTTTATCCTTATTGAATTTATTGGCTTGTTTCTGTTTCTTTTTTGTCACCATTGTTGCCGTACCTCAGCACATCGTGCACAGTCAACCTGCGTCCGCCGATAAAATGGGAACGGTAGTAATCGCTCGTCAGCTCTGAGACCACGACACCCCACCTTGAACTGGCATGCACGAAAAGTCCGTCGCCTAAGTATATTCCCACGTGCGACGGGAATTTGTATGAATATGTATGGAAAAATATAAGGTCGCCGAATTCCAGTTCATCCCGCAATACAGGCCTGCCTACGTCAATCTGGGTGCGGGCCGTGCGTGGCAGCAGCAGTCCAGCTGCATTCAGATAAATACGCTGGGTGAAAGCGCTGCAATCTATTGATTTTGAGGAATTGCCGCCGAACAGGTAGGGAGTTCCCAGCCAGTCCATAATTACATTCATCAGTTCCTGTTTATAAATGCCAGCTTCGGTCATATCATCGACGCTGCGCCCTTCGGCATACCTCAGCCACAGAGATTTAAATGAATCCATGTCGAGCAGTTCACCCGGGTTTAGTTCGATAAATTCGATATAATCGTCGTCCGAAGCAAATAATTCCTCAGGATCGGTAGAAACAGTGTCACTAATACCTGCAAAAGGCTTAACAGTATTTTCGCCTGTTGGCACAAAGCCTGCCAGAGCGCAAATCTCTGGTGAGTTTTTCTGAATTAATTCATATGACATAGATTTTGCCAGCGCCGGATTGTAACTTCTAACCCTTTTCCTGCGCCTGCTTTTACGCTTCTTTCGTTTTTTCTTTTTTGCCTTTTTCTTTTTCCTGTCGATTTTTTTCTTTTTGCGCTTACTCGACGCTTTTTTCTTCGATGCTGCACTTTTCTTCCTTGACGCTGAAGATTTCCGTTTTGGAGCAGAGTTTAAATCTGCCGGATAAAAATCAAAAAAGGAGACTACGATCATAAATATGATTAAAAACCTAAGCCTGCGTTTTATTACTGAAATAACCGCTTCCTTCATCAACTACCCGTTAATTCCGTATTTTCTCAATACCTTACCTTATCATTACAAAATCAAAAGTTCATTTATTAATTTTTGAACAACATTAAAAATAATAAATCCCTGAAATATAACAAAATCCTTGTGTAATGAATACTCAAAAGTTCT
>DAINRZ010000230.1:0-6371 GCA_036741575.1 Kapaibacterium sp. (SeqCode) | reverse complement strand
AAACCTTGTTTTCCGTCGTGAGTCCATAAATACCTTGAAGGCATAAGTTGTGTATTAAATCCAACGACATCGCAACCCTGGGAATAATTTACTTTGGTTTTAGAAGATACTTTTTTCTTAATTCCATCCAGCGCCGAGATATGGTATGTGGAAATTCCTGTATAGGCGCCATAGTTTTCACCTGTTGCCCTGGGGCCAATAACCAGTATTGAATCATAATCCTTCCTGAAAGGCAGAGTATTTTTGTCGTTTTTCAACATAACTATTGATTGTTGAGCGGCTTTCCAGGCAATATCAATATTTTCCCTGCTGTTGAGACGCGAAAAAGGAATTTTATTGTACTTGACTAAATCACTGCTATCAAACAAACCGAGCTTGAAGCGGACCCATAAGAGCCTGTAAACCGCAGAGTCTATTTCAGCTTCAGTAATTAATCCTTCATTCAGGGCATCCAACATATGGTCAGTGTACATAATGCCGCATTCTAAGTCGCTGCCGGCCCTAAGGGCTTTGGCGGCGGCATCAGGTTCGGATTTTGCTGATCCGAGGCCCCAAACAACAAAAACGATAGCACCGCAGTCGGAAACCACGTAGCCTTCGAAGCCCCATTTTTTCCTAATCACGTCTGTAATAAAGTAAGTATTAACTGAGTTAGGAATCCTATTTACTGCGCCGTAAGCCATCATAACACCATGCGCTTTACCTTCGGTAAATATAACCTTCCATGCCGGCAAATAGCTTTCCCACATATCGCGTTCGTTTACCACGGAATTAAATATATACCTTTTGGGTTCAGGGCCTGAATGGGCAAAAAAATGCTTTGGGCTGGCCACTGTTTTCCAGTAAATGGGATCATCGCCCTGCAACCCTGTTACATATGCAACGCCTAAACGTGAAACGAGGTATGGGTCTTCGCCGTAGGTTTCCTGTACCCTGCCCCAGCGAGGGTCACGTGCAATTTCAAGGTTTGGCGCCCAATAGCACAAACCTGTGCCTTTTTGTTTGAAGCGAACCCTGCCTTCATCGGATGCTGCGACGGCAATATCAAATAACAACGCCGGATTCCATGTTGCAGCAAGGCCGATAGGCGAGGGAAATACGGTGACACTGTCGTCCGCAAGGCCGTGAAGGCATTCTGCCTGCCAGTCGTATTGAGGAATGCCAAGTCTGGGGATCCCTTTATTGTATATTGTCAACTGGTCAATTTTATCATCGATAGTCATTTGCGAGATAAGGCTGCGAATGCGTGCATCGAACGTTTCGGGTTGGGCTTCCGCCTTCAAAAACGAAAAAAGTAGAATCAAAAGAGAAGTTTTCAGAGTCTTTGCCATAATAATAATATTAATTTTCCCTAAAAGACAAAAGACTATGAACGTCGCAGAATGTTTTTATTTTATGGCCACCGGCAGGGTTTACTCCACCACAACCATCAAGCCGGTAGTTTTGCCGTTTATGGATGCCATAAGCATGTAGCTGCCCGGGGCCAGGCCGCCGAAGTCATAGCTAATGCTTCCGCGTCCGCAGTCGATGCCGTAATCTGCTGGAGAAACCACAACCTGGCCAAGCAGGTTTACAAGATAGAGCCGGATAGATTCCGTATTGGCGTCATTGCATTCATAGTTTACAAAAGCGCGGCTGCCAGCCGGATTGGGTACGACTGATATTAATCTGAAACCACTTCCGACATTTTCATTCACATTATTCGGTACACACTTTTCAATTTTAAAAGTATATTCAGTCTCATCGAGGATTACTTTTTGGTCATCCTTCATGATAAACCTGATTTTCACGTTATCACAAACGGTATCGGGTACTGTCCAGCTATATTGGCCATTCGGTGCTTCTATCAGTGCAAAGTTGTTTTTCCAGGTTTCGCCGCCGTTCAGTGAGTAGCGCAGGTAGATAAGGTTAACGAAACCGGACTGCCAGGAAATATTATACTTGCTGCCGGCACAAAGGATTTCTCCGGCAACCGGTGCGGTTATGCTCAACGATTCATTGCCTGTGTCGAATGGCTGGCTAATGGCAACCATACTATTCCTTTCGGTATCGGTAACCCTTACCCTGCAGCCGCTGCACGGTTCGTCTGGTATGTCCCAGTTGTGCGAATCGCCTTTGATGCCCTCGGCAATAATGTTCCAGTTATTCCCGTCCCTGGTGAATTCAATATTGAAAACTTTGCTAATATTAGCTTCCCAATATATCCTCATAATTTCACGTATGCTGTAGCTTCTGCCCTGCGAAGGCTCGATTAGCGTAAGCATAGGTTTTGTAATACTAAAAGTTAATTTAGTTGTGTCTGCCACATCCGGATTGGAAGCATCCGACACAATTATAAGGCATTTATCCGAATTTATTTCGGGCGCTTTCCATTCGAATACAGTATCATTCGAAGGTACAGCCGGGGCGAGTACATCCCAGTTTGTTCCGCTGTCGGCAGAGAACCGGACCGAAATATTACTTACTTTTGATGATGACCACCTGATTTTAATTAGATCGCCTGCTACAAAAGCGTTTTCCCTGGCGGGATTGAGCAGTGTAATGTATGGATTGGCAGGTGCATTAATACACGATGCCAACTCGGCTGCTTCTCTCATTTCTGCTATTTGCCGGGGATGGAATGACAAATCGACCGAGCGTGTCGGGTTTGATATATGGCAGTAACTCATGATTGTACCCAATACAGGCTTAGGATCGCCGTCCAGGCAGGCATCGCCAATGGGAGTCGGCTTTGATTTTGTGACGCAGGTATCTATCATATTAGGCATATAGTAGCAGCTGTGCGTGTGAGGCGCCCCGAAATTATGACCTATTTCGTGTGCGGCCACGCTTACATCCCATGTATAATTGTAATTAGGGTATTTATTGCCGCCTGTAATGCCGAACACACTATAGCTTCTCTTGCCGGTCATATTGCAGAGCGATCCTATCCCAGGCTGCCCACCGAAGGATATGCCGGCTGTGCCTGAGCCGTCCGAGGTTGAACTTAACGATGTGAACATACACATCAGGGCAGAGCTCTCAGGCAATTTAGGCCATACTTTCGGCATGTAGTTAAGCTTCTGTGGGAAGGTGGTTTTATTCGCCTTATAATAAGGGTCTGCTGAGAGAGTTGTATAAATTTTAATATATGGCACTGTTATCCTGACGTTCAGGTATTCTTCATAGATTTTGGAAACATGCGCCATTACCGAAATCATATACTTTGATGCAGTAATCGAATCACTGCCCATTAACTCAAAATAATCATATGTACCTTCGAGTGAAACCTTACATTCCAGAAGCCCTGTTTTACCTGCCTGGTTTTGGTCTTTGAGCCTCTTAATTTCAAGAGGTAATTCGGAAGGAATAAATGAGTAATCTTCTGTGAAACATTCAAAAGCATTCGCCAGATTATTCTCTAACAAACGAACATTCTGCCACGATACCGTGACGGTATTCTTCCCTGCCAGATAATCTTCTTTTGATGTGGTAATATCATACTTCATCCCATCGCCCGTTTCGGCATAGCCTGTAAGGAAACCATCGCAATAAGACAGGAATACCCTGGAGCCGGGCATATTTTTTATAAATCCTTTGTAGGACGCTACCATCGGCCCTTTGAACTGCCTATCGCCATTGCCAGATTCTGCAATAAAAACCGTATTGGCATCGACAGCGGCAGGCGCCGGCTCGAGTATGACATCGGCGACTTCGTAGGGGTTTACAGGGAAATCATTTATTTCTATTCTTTGTCCGCTCGATAGCAAGGCTTTGTCCAAATAGTTTTTTTGCAAGTCAAACACGGCTACGGCATCGGTTTTAGCAGCTATCACGCCCGGTTTCATTGCCTGGCCGCGGTAATATCCGCCTGCCCCGACGAAAATTTTTTTTCCGTCAGCCTGATATGATAGAGAAATTCCGGAAGTAATTCCAAAGATGAACAAAATTGCAAATAGTACCCTGCTTAGATTCATGTAAACCGCCCGCTGCATATTAAAAAAAAGCTCAGTTAATAAATAATAAAACGTTTTTCAGGCACGAATATTTCCGAATGTAAATTATTTGATTTTAATTATTTAGGCATTAATCGCTTATAATGCTACAACTGAACAGGCCCAAGGCAACAAGCAGTGGTAATATCAACCATAGCAAACCTTTAATAAAGAAGAACCAAAACCCTACGATACCTATGCGTTTCAGCCATGGCCTTCCGCCGGCGCTTTTATCTTTCAATGCTGCAAACAGCTTTCTCATTGCTACCTCGCTAATACCGAATATGTTTTGAAATCGGAACGCACCGGCGGCATTTTGCCTACTTCGCGCGCTTTTTTTATGTCTTCAAACCCGCGCTTATGCCCCTCGATAAACTCCGGGGATTTAGTCCAGGTTTTAAACGAATCCTGGTTTTCCCAATGGCTAACAATCAAGTATGTGTTATTTTCCTTATCCATGGGCTTCAGAACTTCCATACGCACAAATCCCGGCATACGGTCGATGGCGCCTGCCCTTGTTCCGAACAAGAACTCGAACCTTTCGGTATAGCTTTCATCGCATTCAATATAATTTACTGCCACAAAATTTGCATCTTTCATGTATCTCCTTTAAATAAAATCAATAATATCAATACGGACTAAATTAAATTTTAGCCACGACTATAATTAGCAAGATAGCTACAATCATTCTATTAGCATTAAATTATATATTTATGTAATAGACGTGTTGCAAAAATTTATTTGCCTATCTGGTATGGAGCATTATGCACTCCCTTTTTAACCGCTTCCCATTCTCGAACGTTAACAGGCGCTTGTTAAAGTTTGTTCTGTTGAATTAGTGTAAGTCGTTGTAAATCAATTTTATTCCTTATTACATATCAAATCTGATATGCCTTAACAGTTCATGTTATTCAAGTTATATCACTTTAAGCCTGGCGGAGGCGTAGTAGTCAGCTTTGCAAGGCATCTCCTCGTACAATAGGGGATATAACCTTTGGCTGCAGAGTTGCCATAGGCTTTGGCTGAGTTATTCACGGCATATTCTATATTGAATACAGGCTTGCCGGCATTCTTGTATTTATCCAGATTTGCAATGTAATAATCCGTCAGGCCCTGTTCGTTCAGTACGTCATACCCCCCCGGGTCATCCCAATTGTCGAAACCTCCAAAACCATCGTACCAGACTGCCTCCTGGGCAATGGCATCTATATAATCAAGAGTGGCAGGGGCATCGGTTATCAGGTTGGAAGCATTCTGCTGTATAATAATAAACTTAGGATTGCGCATAGCAGCGTATTGACGCATTTCTCTGAAGAATTCCTTCATTTCATAGGCCGGGTCGATTCCCTGAGACTTTGCAATTTCAGCGACCTTTTCATCCTGGTAAGCTTCTATCCAATCTAAGTAAATTCCGTCGAATCCGTCTTTCAGTACTTCATCGATAATACTGTTGTAATCCGCATATGGCTTGTCGGCAGTTTTAATGCCGTAAATAACTGTATTTTTCCATAATGTATCCCAGAACAGAACCGGATAGTTATCCACCCAGCCGTCGGGGTCGGCATAGACAATGTACGATGGCCAGTCTGCAGGTTTGGGATTTCCGGCCTTCCATTCTTTAGACCATGTCCAGTACCAGCGCCAGCTTTCGGCCTCTCCTACATTGATATAAGCTATAACCAGCTTTCTGTAGGCTTTATCGTGTGCTGCGCTTTTCTTTATTCTCTCTACCATACCTTTTGTATCGAAATCGTATGTTTCGCTTTCCCAGTCTGTTCTCGTCGGCTCTACTACGACTAAATCATACCCGGATGCGACAATTTTATCGATAGCGCCAGGGCTGTCCAGCCCTTGTAACTGGTAAGCAAAATACTTTACCTGAGATAATGGAAAAGGGGTGTTACTGCCTGCATCATTATTTGCTGTAGGCCCGTCTCCTTCGGAACTGCAGCTATCTAAAATAAATAAGGAAAGAATTAGGGATATCGTGATTCTCAGCATAAATCACCTCATAATAATAAATTTCCTTGAAATAATATTTGAATCGCTTTGTAAAGTTAGTAAATATGAACCGGTGGCAAGGCCATCTGTAGCTATTTGTATATTGTTTCTGATTTCCTGGAGTAGGACGTTCTTTTGTAGTTGTAAAATTCCAAAGTTATTGTAAACGCAAATCTTATAATTACCTGTAGGAATCCCGTTACATAGTATGTTGAGTGTTTCGCCTGCCGGGTTTGGGTTAATGACTAATTCTCCGATATCAGTAAAGTTATTTTCGTCCAAGACCGCAAGAGGCGCATCTGTTGGTATAACTATCCTTGAGCGATTTGAGTTGTCATGGTAAATAAGGTTTCGTGCAATCAGTGTGTCGCCGGGTTTGTAAAGCTCGCCGCCGTT
>DAINRZ010000229.1:0-6380 GCA_036741575.1 Kapaibacterium sp. (SeqCode) | reverse complement strand
ATTTTACCGAAATCGCGTTTTTTCGGGCAAAAATGGCTAATAAATATGTTAGGCGGGGCTAAATTGTCTTTTGTTTAAAAAATTGTTTTTGAGTATTAATAATAGAATATTAAATCCGATAATAGAGAATGTTATTTTGTATTAGTCACATTAGGAAGTAAAATGGCTTTTTTTGAGTGGAACGACAGCTTAAGCTTAGGAATAAGCATTATAGACAACCAGCACAAGAAACTTGTCGGCCTGATAAACCAATTGAACGATGCAATGAAAAACGGCCATGGTTCAGATGTAATCAGAAAGATAGTTGACGAGCTTGTCACTTATACGATAAGCCACTTCGGCACCGAAGAAAAGTATTTCAAACAGTTTAACTACGCCGAAACTAATGCTCACGTGGGCGAGCACGAGGCATTCGTTAAAAAAGTAAGCAGTTTTGTCGATGAGATGAATAATTCGAGTAAGGCGCTTCCTATTACGGTAATGAATTTCCTCTGGGATTGGCTGCGGAAACACATAATGGTTTCCGATAAGAAATATGTAGAATTATTTAAAGCAAACGGCCTCAGCTGATGTTTATAAAAGTATTACCAAAAAAAAGGGCTGAAAATGCTTCAGCCCCGGTGTGTTTGAATACAATAGATTTTGTGTTACATTAATTCAATATTACCGTTCTTTTTAATAACGTCGCGGGCTATAATCATTCTCTGAATTTCGTTTGTGCCTTCGAATATCTTGTTTATACGCGAGTCGCGGTAGAAGCGCTCGATTGGCATTTCCTTCGAGAATCCCATGCCGCCGTGGATTTGCATTGCAAGGTCGGCACAATAATCAAGCGATTCAGAAGCATAGTATTTCACAATTGCAGCCTGGCGGGGCGACATCCTGCCCTGGTCGTAATCATAGGCTGTCCTGTAGAGAAGAGATTCCATGATATAAACCCTGGATGCCAAATCGGCAAGCATAAACTGAACACCTTCGAAATTTGAAATAGGCTCGCCGAATTGCTTTCTTTCCTTGGCATATACGGTCGAAAGCCTGAGTAGTTCTTTCATACCGCCAAGGCATGCAGCGCCTAGGCCCAGCCTGCCTGCATCGAGCACCTTCATGGCGAGCAGGAAACCGTGGCCGTCCCTTCCGATCATGTTTTCCTTGGGCACCCTGACATTGTCGAATGTAACAGTGGAAGTTTTGCTGCCTTTGATACCCATTTTTCGCTCCGGCGCTCCAGTTGCCAGGCCGGGCATATCCCTGTCGACGACAAATGCCGAGATGCCGCGGTTTGTGCGTGCATAAACGCAAAATACATCGGCAAAAGGAGCATTTGTAATCCACATCTTTTCGCCGTTCAAAACCCACGAATCACCGTCGGCTTCGGCTTTTGTGCGAAGGTTGAAGGCATCGGAGCCGGCGCCCTGTTCGGTCAGGCAAAAGCAGGCAATTTTCTCGCCGGCAGTGAGCAGGGGCATATACTTTTGCTTCAATTCCTCGCTACCGCCGATATAAATCGAATTGGAGCCAATTGAAACATGGGCGCCAACAAAAGTGGCGGTGGACATACATGCCGAGCCTATGTTTTCCTGAATGAGGCAATAACCTATTTCACCAAACCCGCTGCCGCCGTATTCTTCAGCAAACGGGGCCCCCAGCAAGCCGAGTTCGCCGATTTTCTTAATAATATGCTCGGGAATTCCCTCGTCTTCGTCGATTTTGGCCGCTAACGGTTTCAGTTCGTTTTCGGCAAAATCTTTCACCATATCCCGCAACATTATTTGTTCTTCTGAAAAAGTGAAATCCATGGTTATTTAACCTCAAATAATTTATAATAATAACTAATTAGACTCAAAACCAGATTGCAAAATTAATAAAAAATATTATACATTGATTATGAACAAATTTCTAGCACAGCAAATAAGTATTTGCTATTATTAAAACTTACTTTTCCAAAGCAATGAAATAAGCAGGAATATACCCATTATTCCTGCCGTACTAATACCAATGAGCCCCAAAATTGATATACCGTGCCAGAAAGGCGGCACCCTTGCCAGCAATATCAGCGATGAACCAATAATAATGGAAGCCAGCAAAATTGAGAAGGACATTCTTTTGCTTATCCTGTTTTGGGTATTCATTAGTTCTTCGAGGCCTTTGTGGCGGAAATCCATAGTAATCCTGCCTTCCCTCAATTGCTTTAAAATAGAATGCAATTCATTGGGCAGGTCCTTCATCAACGAAATAACGTCGCGGGAATAATCTAAAAATTCATCCCCGATTTTCCCTGCCGTAAAGCGGTTTTCGATATTGGCAGCCACATATGGCTCTGTATATTCGATAATATCGAAATCGGGATAAAGCTGTTTGGCTAATGCATCCATGCTGCTAAGAGATTTCATCATAAGGTAAAGATGGTGCTTCAGGCTCAGGTTGTGCCGTGTCAGGGTATCAATCAAATCATATATCAGCAGCGAAATATTGATTTTCGAAATACTCAGGTAAATATATCTGTCTATCAAATCGGCAATATCCCTTTCGAATTCGTTGCGGTCAACAGTTTCATTGCCGATAGTCAGATTCAGGGCCGCTTCGGCCACTTTCTTTACATTTTTGGCTGCAAGGTTGACAAGCAGCATGGAAAAATACTCAATTTCCCTGTCGCTAATCCTGCCAACCATGCCGTAATCCAGGAAGCAAACCTTGTTGTCCTTTAATATAAAGATATTACCCGGGTGCGGGTCGGCATGAAAATAACCGTTAACGAATATCTGTTGAATTACAAATTCTGCCCCTCGCCTGGCAATTAGTTTGGTGTCGTAGCTCTTTTGCTTCAGCAATTCAATTTCGGAAGCCTTGATACCCTCGATATATTCAAGCATCAGGATCTTATCCGTCGAATACCTCTCAATAACTTTAGGGATTACTATATATTCAGAATCTTTGTACTGGTTTTCGAACTGCCTTATATTAGACGCCTCGAATGTAAAGTTCATTTCTTTCATCAGGGTTCTGTGGAATTCCTCGACAAGCCTGGTAGGCTTCAGCAACAGGAATTCCTCAATTCGTTTTTCGGCCAGCGCCGCCAATTGATAAAGAATTTCGAGATCGACTTCTGCCTGGCGCTCTATTCCGGGGCGTTTAACTTTAATGACCACCTTTTGCCCGTTTTTCAGGATAGCTTTGTGTACCTGGGATATCGACGCAGCTGCCAGGGGTGTTTCATCGATGATCTCGAATATTTCGCCAATGGGCCCAAGCTCCTTTTCGACTATCGAAAGCACTTCTGCGAAAGGGAATGTCGGCACATCGTCCTGTAATTTGGATAGTTCAATAATATATTCGGTAGGTACAATGTCGGCCCTGGTCGAGAGTATTTGCCCGAGCTTAATAAAAGTGGGTCCCAATTCCTCCATTGCCATTCTTATCCTGACAGGCCGTGTCAGCAAGGATATTTCCCTGCTTCTTTTTGTACCGAAAACTTTTTGCCCCAGTTTCATATACCTGTTTATTTTCAAAAGGCTTATAAAGTCTTCGAAACCGTATTTGATCATAATCCTGACTATGGCCCTGAAGCGTTTCAGGTGCCTGTAGAACGACCTTGCAACATTAATTTTTCTTATGTTAAGCATGATAAATCAAATTAAATAAATAATCTTATTGCAATATAAAACATGATTTAATATTAACGAACTTAATTAATAAAATAATAAAGTAATTGAAGCCTGTGATATTAGTTAGTCAAAAAATGAAAGCAGGCTAACAGTTAAATTCAATTAATCATTTATGATATTAATAATTAAAGTATTATTTTTAAGTTTCTATAATTGACAAAATACTAAATAAAAACTATATTTGAATAGGAACTTGATATACTGGTGATGAAAATGAGAATAAAACTAAAGTTAATATTATTGCTTTTACTTTTGGCAGGAAGCGGCAGCATTATTGCCCAGCAAAGGCTGTATGAACCGCTCGACGCACAGCAGTTGAAGCTGCTGGTTCCATCCTCCACCAGGACTGTTTACAGCCTGAACGACCGCAATTGGGAAAAATCATATAACGGCAAGGAGTGGTCAAGTTTAGAACTCCCCATATCGGAACCAGATAAGGAAATAGTAATATACCAGAAGTCGTTCAGAATAAACAAATCGGAAATCGAGAAATATACATGGCATCTTTATTTCCTTGGCATTAACGACGAAGTGGATGTATATTTTAATAACCAATACATCGGCAAATACCACAGCGAAATGACTCCTCTGTATGTAACAGTTCCGGCAAAGCATATTAATAAAGAAACAAACACTGTAAAATTAGTCGTTTCCCCTGCAATGCACAGTTCAAAAATAATAAAGGAGCAGGGATTATTCTCCAAAAAGGTCTATACCGGCATTATAAGGGAAATACTTTTTATCGGTACTCCCCAGATATGGATAAACCAGATAAAATACAATTATAGTCTAAAGGATAATAACGCTGCTTATACAATTAAAACTAACATTAATATTTCTTCTTCCCAGATTGAACGAATACGCATGAGTTCTGACGGGAGCGATTCCATGGGTGTACTGAAAATTAACAAAACTAAAGTAAATGTCGAAGTAAGGCTAAAAAATAAACAGTCCGGAAACGTAATTACTACAACGCCATCTAAAGTAATTGAAATCGAAAGAGAACGCTCGATATCTGTAGATTTCGAGATGAATACTCCCGCTCTCATTAAATGGTCGCCCGACAGCCCTGTGCTTTACGAACTCAATGTCAGGATATCAAAAAACAACAGGCTGATAGACGAGTACACTACAAATATCGGATTTGTTGATTTGGCTGTTCGCCAGTATAACAATATAACTCAGATGTATGTCAATGGCAATCCTTTCATTTTAAAAGGTGTTGACTATGTAGAAGATTATATGAATATGGACCAGACTTTGACTGCTAAAAGAATGAAAGAAGACGTACTGATGCTGAAAACACTTGGCGCCAATCTGGTTCGGTTCAAACATTCTCCGCCGCATCCGTATTTTGCACACTTGTGCGATGAATACGGCATTTTTATGATGATTGAGCTGCCAGTTTATAATATCCCAAATTCCATTCTGGCATCAAAAGAAATTAACGTCAGAATGATGAACAACACAAAGAAGTTGATTGCTGCCTTCGACAACCATGCGTCATTGCTTGCCTGGGGTGTGGGCGAAGGATTTGACGAAGGCTCCGATGCCGTTACCGACTTTACTGATAAAGTTGCCGGTTTATTCGATTCGTTATCAAATAAACTTATCTATAAGATCGTAAACTTCAGCACTAAGAATATTGACGATAAGAAGTTCGACCTGATTGGCATCACCGACCACACGATTTACAGAAGTTTCGATGACACTAAGGATGAATTGCTAAGAATAAGAAACCTTGTCAAGAATAAGCCTGTGTTTGTTAACTATGGCATTATTATCGAGCCGGAAAACAATAATGGTTATGCAGACCCTCTTTCTGTAGGTTCACAATCATATTACATTAAAAACCTTTTCGAATTTGTGCACGATAACGATTTTATCGGCAGCCTGATTTGGTCATTCAACGACTACGAACTTGACAATCCACTGCTGGTAATAAATAACGATAACAGATACTTGTGTACCTCAGGGCTTGTCGATCGACAGAGGAGATCCCGGCTGTCATACCAGACAGTCCAGGCTTTGTTCAACGAAGAAAAGGAGCCCTTGCTGGAAGCAGGAAGCTACCGCGAAGATACTCCCTTGTCATTTATTGTTATCGGAATCATTCTTGCACTGATTTTAGTTTTCTTTATTAACAGATACAAGAGGTTCAGAGAATACTTTACAAGAGCGGTACTCAGGCCATATAATTTTTATGCGGACATTAGGGACCAGAGGATAATGTCCAACATTCAAAGTAATCTATTGGGAGCAGGGATAGCTATTTCGATGGGAATATTTACTTCTTCGCTGCTGTTTTCGTTCAAGAACAGCGAGGTGGCACAGTATTTACTCATGATGTTTATTCCTTATAACTGGCTTAGGGGTATCGTTTATGAGCTTATCTGGATGCCAATGCTGATGATATTCATCTCATCGCTGTTTTATTTTGGTTTTATATACATGTTTGCTGGCATTATTAAACTATTCTCCTTTTTTGTACGCAGCCGCATTTTTCTTATCGACGGCATTACAATTACAATTTGGTCAGGGGTTCCTGAAGTAATACTTCTCCCATTTTCAATAATACTCGTCAGGCTGTTGTTAGTTATTCCCGGTTTTGTTTATATTATCGGCATTATGGGCATCGAAATACTTATATGGGTGGTTCTAAGGATTATGCGGGCTACTAATGTAATATTTGATAATTCCGAAACATCTTAATACATA
>DAINRZ010000228.1:0-6396 GCA_036741575.1 Kapaibacterium sp. (SeqCode) | reverse complement strand
AACGCAGTTCAAATTCGCTTAATTCCTCCTTAAAGAGGTTATCATCAAATATGTTTACTGATAAACGTTTGTAGTCCCCTTTATATTGAAACCGCAGGAACAAATCTGCCTCTTTCATCTTGACTATCTTACGCTCGTAAACATTACCTGAATTCAGAAATTCAATGTTCTTTACCAAAGGATTTTCGGTGACAATTTTTTTAATCTCATTTCCATTCTCATCTTTTATTACGCACAAAAGATAGCCCGCTAACGGCATGGTATCTGCCAGGCTGCGACTTTCTTTCAACCTGCCGGGGTGCAGGCTGCCGGAAATATATTTAATGGAAATTTTCCCATCAGGATAATACATTTTCAGGTGGATAAAAGCAATTAGGGTATTGTCTGCAGGGATAGTTATATTTTTCTCGGATACCTGCTGTGATATGCAGGATAATAGAATTCCTGTAAATAAAACTATAGGTATTAAAATATCTATTCTTTTAGCATATTTCATTAGCTGAATTAAATGACATCTGATTTAATTAATTCATTTTAACTAATTCTACATAGGAAACTGCCTACTTTTCTGAAAGCTTCTTTTTCAGTTCGTTCAGTTCTTTTGCAATTTCAGGTAATTGGTTTATTATAGCTTCGATTTTAAATGCTTTCAGGCGCTCTTTAACGGGCGAGCCGAAGTAAATTCCCTTTGAAGGTATGGATTTGGCAACACCGCTTTGGGCAAGGATAGTAACGTCATCGGCTGTTTCGATATGCCCCGAAAGGCCCACCTGCCCGCCAAACCTGTTGCGCAAACCAATTTTTGTACTGCCCGATACTCCTGCCTGGGCAGCCATTGCTGTGTCCGCCCCAATAGTTACATTGTGGGCTATATGGATAAGATTGTCTAGCTTCACCCCGTCACCGATTATAGTACTGCCTATTACTGCCCTGTCGATTGTTGTATTGGCTCCTATTTCAACGTTGTTCCCAACAATGACATTGCCTAATTGTGGGATTTTCGTATAGCCTCCGCCCGGATTTTCTACAAAGCCGAAGCCGTCGGAACCAATAACAGCTCCTGGATGGATTGTGCAATTCTCTCCGATTACGGTATCTTCGCCAAACGTAACGTTTGAATGAATGATTGTATTCCGCTCAATCTTCACATTATCATAAACAATGACTCCGCTGTGAATAACGCAGCCTTCGCCTACTGAGCAGCCTTTGCCGAATACACAGTTGGGCCCAATATAAGCAGTTGGGTGGATTTCGGTATCTTCACCCAATATTGCAGTAGGATGAATAAAAGAGGTTTTCTTCTCCTTTTTCGATTCTAAGTAATACAGCAGCCTTAGCAAGCCAGCATAAGCATCGTCTGTTAATATATAATTATTTCCTTCAGGAAGAGTTTCTATCCCCAGGCTTCTCGAAAAATCCTTACCGACAATTATGCAATCTGCAGGAGAACCGTTAAGCAAATGAGCAAAGTTTTTCGAACTGCAGAAAGTCAGTTCACCGGCGCCTGCCAACTCGATCCTGTTGACACCCGTTATTTGGATATCGCCGCTGCCGATAACCTCGCCACCGATTAAACCTGCAATTTCGGTAATTTTCAACTTATGCTTAAAAATCATTTTTACCCACGCAGAATATGATTAATTAGATTTTGGGGGATTTACTTCTTCGGGTCTCTTCATAGGATTTATCGATGGATCGGTCTGGTTGCCGTCGGGTGTTTTTATTGTATTCTCATCGGTGCCATCGGTTTTTTCGGTGTCATCCCTCTCGATATTCTTATCTTTGTCGTCTGTTTTTCTTTCGCGCGACCTCCTCTTTGGCGGTTCCTTCGACTGCGACTTCTGGTTGCGGGGATCTTTGTCTATCTGTTCCTGCAATTGCTTTTCCAGTTCTTTTACGTCCACTCCGAGTTCCCTGAGTACCTTTACGGTAAGGTCATATTTGGGATTGGCATAAGGAATAGGGTGCAGGCTTTTGTCGAGGATAAAATCGTAGCCCTCATCGGAAGAAACTTTTTGCACAGCGGCATAGATTTTCGTTTCTACGGGTTTATACATCGAGGCTACTGTTTTGTCATACTCTCCCCCCTCTTCGAATTTTTCGCGTGCAAAAGCCATTCTGGCCTGTTTCTGTGTTTCCAGTTCCTTCTCTTTTTCCTGGCGCTCGGCATCGCTCCACACAAGCCTCTTCTTGTTGATTTCGAATTCTAAGTCTTCGATATCGAGTTCCATCTGGTTAAGCTGGCGTTTCCAGTTATCCACAATCGATTGCACCCGCTGGTCGGCCTGCTTGGCGTCCAGGTAATGCTTGCGTATTTCTTCCGAGGAAATGAATCCCACTTTTTGCGCACTCAAAATGGCAGTGTTGGCAGCAAGGGCAGCGATTGCCATAATTACGAATGAAAGTTTTGCTCGTTTCATATTATTCAATCTTTCAAAACTATTTTACAATTAGCAGGACTCAAATTTTCAATTTTTATTTCCCCGGAGTTTTATTAACACCACGTTTCAGATAGTCGGCTACTTTAAATGTAATGTCCAGGTTGTCGTCGAAATACAGTACAGCGCCGGTTTTGCCTTTTTCGAGCACCACGTTTATCTTTTCATCTTTTGCAACCGAATTGATTGCTGCAAGGATTTTATCGAGTATTGGTTTAGTCAATTCATTGCTTTTGTTAATCAGTTCATCCTGTATTCTGTTCTTGAACATCATATATTCATTGTTCATCATTTGCAGGGCTTCTTCTTCTTTTTTCTGCTGGTCTGCCGGCATCATGGATTTTTGTTTCTGGTATGCTTCAAGCCTTGTCATTAAGTTCTTCTCCATAGTCATCAGCGAATCCTTGAAAGATTTCTGCATCGATTCGAGTTCGTTATTTGCTTTAATTGCTTCGGGCAAAACCTTGTAAATAGCTTCGAGGTCCACAATACCAACGACAGTGCCCTTTTGTGCAAAAACGGCATCATTAAACAATAAAAGTGAAGCAAGGATTACGAAACCAACAATATACTTTTGCATTTTAACTCCTGTGATTATTTATATTTTAAAAATTTATTCCTATATCTGACTATTGCCCTAAGTGGAACAGGAACTTCCAGCCAGACGGTTTATCCGAATTATTTGGCAGGTCGAATCCATAACCATAGCTGAACCCGATTAGGCCTATCGGATTCATTAATATCTTGATGCCAATGCCGGCGCTTCGGTTCAGCAGGAACGGATCTACGTTGCCGAAGTGGTTCCATACATTGCCGGCTTCGGCAAAACCATAAATATAAATTGGCATTGGGTCCTGCGAAAGTGCAAATCTTAGCTCGAGTGCATGGTGCATCATCACTTTGCCGCCGTAACGGGGCCCGACTGTCTGGTTATCGTAACCGCGCAGGGGGGTGATGCTGCCGTAGCCCGAAAGCCCGTTGCCACCCATAGTGTATAAATCTATCGGTGGGATTGTCGTATCTGTTTCCAGCCCGTCGATATATCCAAAGTTGGTGGAAATATAAAGTGCCAGCTTATCTATGCCTTCAACAGAAAAAAGAGGCGTTACAGTTTCGAATTTGATCTCGTTTTTCAGGAAATCCGTATTGCCCAGCCCAAGTAAACCCATCGCCCACTGAGTGCTAAAGCTGAATTTGGAGCCTGTGGTCGGAAAAAAAACATTATTGTAGCTAATCCTGGAAAAAGTCTGGCTTATTGAAAATTCCTGTGATTTGCCTGAACGCCAAAGAGTAGTATAAGTGATTTTGCCTATATCATTGAACTGGTATTTAATGCTCCAGTCGCCGCGCCAGTAATCGTCGGGCCAGTAGAACCTTGAGCCGAAATTGGCTACAGCGCCTGTGCGCCGCATATTGTAATCGGTGAAATTCAGCCTGCTGTCGAAAATACTGAAACCAACTGTGATTGGTTTATCGAACAGCCATGGCTCTGTGAACCCGATCATGAAATTATTGTTCCATTGTCCGAATTCCCAGTTGAAATTGAAAACCTGGCCTACGCCGCCCTTTAGGGGCTCGAGCAATGAAAAATTATTAAACGAAAAGCCAATGGAGCCGGTAACACCGAAAGATCCGGCAAAACCGATTGAGGCATTGAACGTGGATGTGGAGCGTTCCTCCACCTTGTATGTCAAATCCACCATCGAATTGTCTGAGCTGACTGGAGTTATGTCCGGCGGTTTCTGCAATGTCTCGGGATTGAAATAATTGAGCACCCCCAATGCGCGAATAGTCCTTATGATAGCCGAACGGCTGAAGTAATCGCCTGGCTGGGTGTAAATTTCGCGTCGTATAACTTTGTCTTTCGTTGTAGTATTGCCAACTATCTCGACTTTTCGGATTTTTACCCTGGTTCGCTCGATTACTTTTATAGTAAGGTCAACGGAATCGGGCTGGATACGCTTTTCCTGCACATCCACCTGCGCCTGCAAGAAACCGTTGTCGAGGTAAATTGATAATACGTCCGACTGGTTTTCATTGTGGTTAAGGTTCATACTGAATCGCTCCATGTCGTAAACGTCGCCTTTTCTAAATTCCAGCCGCCTGCCCAGCAATTCAGTGGGATAAACAGTATTGCCTTCGAAATTTATATTTCTTACATAATACTTTTTGCCTTCGTTGACCCAAAGTTTAATTTTAACAGTCTCTTTTTCGGGATTATAAATTACAGTGTCTTTAACAATTTCGAAATCAATGAAACCGTTGCGTTTATAGAAATTAACAAGCAGTTCTTTGTCGGTTTTATATTTTTTCTGGTCAAATTTGGCCGACCGCCAGAACTGCCACCACTGTTTGGTGTGAGTGTCGTCAAATTCACCCTCCAGGTCGCCGTCATCGAAATTTTCGTTGCCTTCGAAACTCACTTCTTCGGCATAGAACTCAACACCTTCGGTAATATCGACAGTCAAATCGGTATATCCCGAGGAGTCGGAAGTATTGGTTTCGATATTAACTTTAGCAAAGATAAGGCCTTCTTCGTCGTAGAGCGCCATTATATCTTTTTTGAAGAGGTATATATCATATGGAGTGAAAAGGTCGCCCCGGCTTTTGCCGATGGCTTTGCGAATTTCTTCCTGCCCGATTTCCTTATTGTTCAAAATTGCGATGTTGCCTATGCGAGGGAATTCTTTAACTTTAATAATTAGGAAAATGCCGAAAGATGATACTTTGTCCACCTTTATCTCAATTTCGGAAAACTGCCGCCTTTGCCAAAGATTTTTCACAGCAAAAGGAATAACGTCGTCGCCGGGCATAGAAACCTGCATCCCCCGTCTCAATCCTGATATAGAAATTATTGTTTCGGGGTCAGAAAACCTGTTCCCCTCGACGGAAATATCCACAATAACATAAGTTTCCGGCTTAACATCCTGTTGGGCAAATGCTAAAACCGAAAAAAATAAAAACAAAAAAAAGCAAATTATCCTATTTGGATTTAAAAGCATTGAATACCCGTTTGATATAAGAATTATTTTCATTATTTATATTATCCTGTGCCACTTGTGCAGATGTTTTCCCGAATCTTCTTTCTCGTTTCATGAAACTTTGAAGTGCCTGGTAAAGGTCATCCCTGCGGAATTCAGGCCAGAATTTGTCAGTAATATACATCTCGCCGTAAGCCATTTCCCACAGCAGGAAATTACTGAGCCTCATTTCGCCGCTTGTCCTGATAAGCAAATCTGGCCCGGGCATAGAATTGGTTTGCAGGTAGCTGCTAAACAGGCCTTCGTTGATATCTTCGGGGGAGAGCTTGCCCCTGCGCACATCCAGGCCTATCATCTGAACAGCCCTAACGATGTCCCACCTTCCACTGTAGCTAAGCGCCAGTGTAAGTGTAAGCCCGGTATTGTCCTTTGTTTTATCTATGGCATAATGCAAAAGTTTCTGCACGATCTTAGGCAGCGAACTTTGCTTGCCGATAGATTGCATTTTCACATTGTTCTCGTGCAGTTCCTCGAGTTCCGAGCGCAGGTAACTTTCGAGCAGTTTCATCAGGACATTTACTTCTGTGAGTGGCCTTTTCCAGTTTTCGAGCGAAAAAGCATACAGTGTAAGGTATTTAATCCCTACTTGAGACGACGCTTTTACGATATCCCGGACGCTGTTGATGCCTTCCTGGTGGCCGAATGTGCGTGTTTTCCCCTGCTCCATTGCCCACCTTCCGTTACCGTCCATTATTATTGCCACGTGCTTGGGTAGAATGCCCAATTCGATGATTTCCTGCTGCTTCGACTTATCTTCGTTGTTTTGCTCTTCTGTCCAGGACATAGAGATAACACTCCAAATCTTTAATTTTCAAAATTCTGCTTAGTATAAAATACTAAATTAGCTCAACTGCATTAAATATTCAAAATTCAAGACTTTATTTTTTCATTTTTATTTTAATTTTTGAAATTCTATT
>DAINRZ010000227.1:0-6413 GCA_036741575.1 Kapaibacterium sp. (SeqCode) | reverse complement strand
TTTATTTTGTGATGCTAATATTTTTTCTGCTCATTCGCGGATAGCGCCTTTACCGCCTGGCTTTGTCAATATAATATCTGCTATTTTCATTACTTCTTCAGCCGAATCCGAAGGACAGGCCGACAGGCCGCTAATTTTCATTGCCTGAATATCGTTAACGTCGTCGCCAATAAAAGCAATCTCGCTTAAACCTAACCCTACGGAAGCAGCTAAGTCCGTCAGGGAGAGCTTTTTATTGCGCGAGCCTAATATTACATGGTTGATCTTCAGCTTTGCCGCCCTCGATGTTACTATCTGGGATATTTCCGAGGTAATAATACCCACATCGACACCTCCAAGCCGCAGCAGCTCAATCCCCATGCCGTCCCGAATCGAGAACCGCTTCAGTTCCTCGCCGTTGCGCGAATAGTAAACACCTGCGTCGGTCATTGTACCGTCCACGTCCATAACCAGAAATTTAATCCCTTTCAGTTTATCTGCCGTTTGATTACCGCCCATTATTTACTACTTTTGTAATTCATAATTTTATAATTGCAAAATAACAATAATAAATATGAAATCATAAACGTAACTTGACTTTATATCTTTTACAGGCGGAGAATTTTGTTATGCTGAACTATATCAATGTAAGTGTGAAAGTACCCGATAGCCTTGCCGAAATGGCTATTGCATATATATCGCTTTTCGATACCGAAGGTATTGAAGAAAGGCAAAATGAGCTGGTGATATGCTTTAGGGAAGAGAACTGGAACGCGGGCGTTAAATCGCAATTATCCGAAATACTTGCTTCTATCGATGAACAGATTATTATTACCGAAGAAATGAAAGTAGCCGAGCAGAATTGGAATGAACAGTGGGAAAAGGAAGTACCAGTGGTAATTGTTAACAATAATATCGGGATAGCTCCTTCCAGCAAATTAAACCAGCTAAACACAGCCGTAAAAATCGAAATCAATCCCAAAATGTCGTTCGGAACCGGCACTCATGCCTCCACAAGGCTGATGTGCAGAATGGAAGAGAAATATGTCAGGCCCGGTGCCACATGGCTCGATGCCGGGTGCGGAACAGGAGTGCTGGCAATACTTGCAGCCATGCTCGGAGCAGGCAAGCTAATAGCCTTCGATAACAATGAATGGGCTATAATGAATTCGAAAGAAAATTTCCTTCTGAATAATGTAGAAAATAAAATCGAACTGCATGACTGGGATCTCGACGAGATGGAATTACCCCAATCAGACGGCATCCTGGCGAACCTTAACCTCGGCATTGTGCTGAATTCCATCCCGAAGTTTTATAAATCATTGGCTGATGCTAAAGGTATCCTGATAGTTTCGGGAATACTGTACGATGACTTCGACGAAGTGGCCGGCGTTGCCGCAGCCAATGGATTCCGCCACGTTGAAACCGCTGGGGATGAAGAATGGATTTCAATAGTTTTCAGGGCTGAATGATGATAAGGTATGCCGGTATAGACATTGGATCCAATACTATTCTGATGGCAATACTCGATTGGCATGAATCGGGCAGGATCGAGCAGGTCGATGACTTTCACGAAATTGCCCGCCTCGGCGAAAAAGTGGATGAAACAGGGTTTCTACAGCAGGAAGCCATTGCCAGGGCTTCTGTAATACTTAAAAAATACAGCGGGATATGTGCCGATAGTAATGTCGGCTGCATCGTTGCTTCGGCAACCAGTGCAATGCGCGATGCCGCCAACGGCCCCGGGACAGCCGAAATATTCTCGAAAATCCTCGGAACCAAAATAAATATTATCGGAGGCAAGGACGAAGCCGCAATAAGTTACCTCGGTTCAATCGATTGCGGGATATTCCCGGATTTCGGTAAAAGCGCCGGTACAGAAAAATCGCTGGTCATTGATATTGGCGGCGGCAGCACCGAGTTGATTACCGGCCGGGGCATGGAGTTCGAAAATGCCGCCAGTATTAATATAGGCTCTGTAAGGCTGACCGAGAAGTTTTTTGCAAAGCATCCGCCCGCCGGCAGCGAGATTGATAATGCGATTGGGTTCATTAAATCGGAGTTTCTGAAAAGCGGTTTTGAAGCCGGCAGGATAGACAGAGTTACAGCCGTTGCCGGCACTGCCACCACACTGGCATCGATCTCGGCTAATATCAGGGAATTTGATTCTGCCGCCATTAACGGCCTTGTTTTAGGCAGGGATTCAATTTCTGGTATATTTGAACTGCTGCTGTCAATATCTACCACGGAAATGACCGGTAAATACGGTGTACACCCAAAAAGGGCCGATGTCATTACTGCCGGGGCATTGATACTGAAAACCCTCTCGGATATTATAGGATTCGAAACCTGCAGAGTAAGTGTACAGGGATTAAGGTACGGGCTGGTTTTCAACGAAATTAAAAAGATTATAAATCATTAATAATATAATAATTTAAGGAATTTATATGAGAATGTATTATGTAATCGCACTTATATTATTGATAATTATGGGTATTAGTCTATCCTCGTGCGATAATTCGAGTACCAAAAAGGAATCGGAACTGCTTGGTTTAAAACTTGATCCGAAGAATATTAAGGATATAATCGTTAAGATGAAGGGCGACTCTCTTATATCTATCGAAGATATAAACTACTTGCATTATGCAATATTGAATACGGGCGACAGCTCGATAGGCAGGACTGTCGGCGAGTTGATAGCCAAAGGCAGAATGCTTATAAGGGGCGAAAGGCTTACCGAACTCGACAACGTCGGTAATGCCCTGCTCATGAAGACTGCCATCGACATCAGGATTACTAATTTCGAAGAGATCAAGGACAGCAGCCTGTACCGGGTTTACGTGGAGTTCTTCAACAAATCAGCCGAAACCATCAGGACTAACAGCGGCAAAATGCGCTTTATCAACATGACCGGCAATTATATGATGGTACCTGTGGAGAAATTGCCTCTGAACCTGCAGCCCAACCAAAGGACAGGCAACTACTTCGATATAAAGGATACCCTGAAAATGAGGGTGGACAGGCTGGCCAACGGCAACTATAAGAACCTCAAGAGCATAGACTGGCTCAATACAGAAATTGAGTTCGCCGACGGCAGGAGAATTACGGTATCACAAAACCTTGGTAATCCCGAAGCCCGTTAGGCCTAATCCAGCCAGGCCCAGTATGATACCGATAACGAGCATAATGGTTGCCGACGTCTCTTTCTGTTTTATTGTTTCTTCTTCTGATTTCTGAGAGATAATAAAAGGCTTGCTGCGGTCTGCGGGCTTCCTGATGACAGGTTTGTTGCTGTGGTCCTGCATCTCGCCGACAATGTACAGGTTTTTGTTTGCCGGCAATATGCTTTCCCTTATGTTGAAGCCTGTAATCCTCCTTTGTGGATGGATGCCGATATTCAGGCTGAATCCACCAAACTGCATGAAACCCGCGCCTGCCGCATAAGGTTCGTACCTCTCGGCAGATACTGTCATATCGATTTCTGCCCCGTTGGGGTCCACTTCTAATTCGCCTGTGTCGTCCGCCAGAATGAATGAATTATACCTGGAGTTCGAGGCAACGGTATTGCTGCCGCGCCTTGTGTTCCTTACAATGCGCCCGTCATTCTCACGGGTTTCGTATTCTTCTTCGTAGTTCTCGGTAATTGTAAACGAGTAGCCTATGCACTGTGCCTGTGTAATCTCGGATACCAGCGGATCGATAAACCTGCCTGTGCCCTTTACCTCTACTAATTGCTTTACGCCGTCGGGGCCAACCTCATTGATGAGCGTCCCGTGCAGCTCTTTGAGTTCCGCAGTTTTCGATGTTTTCAGGTACTTCATTTCCATTGCCTGGTTTTGTGCCTTGCCCCTGAAAACAAAGAGCAGGACTGCAATAATGATAAGGACTGCGCCGATAATAATAAATACCATATTAACCTCAAAATTAAATGAATATCAAATGTTCAACAGTCAGTATTTATCGGTAAAATGGCCGAATAATTTAGGAAGAAATTAATGAAATAATTACTTTAGCCAAATTAATATTTCTTGCATTGTAACTGCTACGGTTTTCAAAAATATACCGAAAATGCCTATTTCCGGCAGGTATTTGTAAGAAATAATCTGCCTGGTTGTGTAGTTTTAATAAAAGTTAGGTTTGCACATTAAGTATCAGTTCTTATATCATTATGCAACTGCTCTATTTCAGATTTAAAAAGGTTGAAGCCGTCAAAAAATAGCCGTCCCTAACTTAGATGTACACTATACGCCTTCGCTGCCGACAATAATATGACCTTTGTTATCAAACAGATTCGTATCGCAGGCTTCATCGACAAAGTACATCTTGATAATGGCCTGTTTCATCATCTTATCTTTTACTTAGTAAATAATTTCTAATTTTTACTTTATTTGAATTTTAGAATTAAATCAGCAAAACATTTTTTTCAGGAGTTCACAAATTCTATGAATATAAAGACCATTTAGCCAATGTAGGCAAGACTTTCAGAGAAATGAAAACAGAACCGCTACCAATCCGGTAAGATTTTATCTGGATTCATTGGCAATTTTCGATTACTATTCCAACGGTATGCTAAGGACTTGGTCCATTAAAAAATGTATAAAAAAAAAATGGAAAGAATATTAATGTGTAACTAAATCTCTCTTGTATTGTTATATTCTTTTGAAAATCACTAATATGGGAATTGACTTATGAAAAGTATTTTATTGATATTAGCATACGTTTTTTTAAATAGCATTGAATTAATAGGAGCATACTACAAACCTACAATCTGGGTTAGCGATATTAATTTTGGTATGGTAAAAGCCGGAGATAAGCCATCCAGGCCCTTTACTATTCTTAATAATGGCTGTGAGGATTTAATTATAACCGGAATAAAATTTTTACCGAGTGCCGATCCTGCTTTTCAATTAAGCGAAGATTTTGGAAAAATCGACAGCCTGAATCCACTTGTTATTCCGGGGCTTGGTTTTTCGCAAACCTTTAATGTGGGCTTTAATCCTATCGCGGCCGGAACCTTTTCTAACGAAGTGATATTCGAAAGCAATGCAAATTTAATCTACGACAATACACTCAAACTCAAAGGAGTCTCGGTGAACGAAGGTTTGACTGCAAACAGCTACGACTGGGGCAGAGTAAGAATTCACAGGGATAAATTCCCGGCAGGGCCTTATGGAAATGATTATGCAACGGGGCTGGATAGGGCTATAATGCTGAAGAATTCGGATTCTGCAGCCGTCACTATTATCAGTATAGATGTTAAAGTCATTAAAGGTAAATCTGAATCCTTTCTATTTAATCAAAATGATTTTTCGATTACATTAATGCCGGGTGAAAAAAGACTTGTTAATGTAGAGTTCCAACCAAGAAGCATTGGAGAACACGAAATTGAACTGATTTTAAAGAATTCTGCCGGAAGAGAGGCCGTTTCTGTATTAAAAGGAATAGGGATTGTTCCAAGAATCAGTACTTATATCGAAGATTTCGGCAGCTTAATTTTAGGAAAAAATGAAATTAACAAAAAATCAATAAAAATTAATAACTTGAATTATGAATGGGCCGACAGCCTGACAATAACAGGTTTTGCCATTGAACCGGAATCAGGTTCGATTTCAACTGATATATCAGGCTTTGGTTCAGAGGGATTCCGTTTCGATTTGGAACAACTGCAAAAGGGCAAACCAGGTGGAAAAATAATCCTTAGGCCATGCGAAGCTTTGGAATTCGAAGCAGAATTCCAGGCACAGCGAGAAGGCACACACCATGCCAGGCTGAAAACCGTCAGCGACGCAGAGCAAGAAGGTGTATCCGTTTGGATTGGATTGGGTGTAAAAAGCTTAATGATAAACGAGATGAACGAGATTATCGACATTGGAATAATGCCACAGCCGGCAGGGGATAATAATGCCGTATTAAAATTTAAGAGCGATAAAAATACCTATACTGAGATAAAAGTTTTTAATTCCATTGGCCAGTTTGTATTGTCACCTTTTTCGGGCGAGCTAGAGGCAGGCAATCACGAAATTCAAGTTGACTGCTCCGGGCTGACTTCGGGAATATATACAATTCTATTAAAGTCAGGCAGCATTACTCATATTGGTAAACTTATGATATTAAAATAACCTATGAACGTGAATTTCAATAATGCGAATAATGCTGATGCGAAAATTTATTATTTGGAATTTCATGCAATAAATTGTGCAAACTTGGTATTTAGAGCAGCTTTCTGAATTATAAAATAGAAGATTGAATCTTTCGGGGAAAATCTATGCCTCGCTTCGCCAAGACAGGCTCGGCAAGGCGGCGCCTGACTCAATTATTACCAAAATAATGCGCATTCATTCTTCATTTTTTTAAAAATAAATATTAATTATCATGCGAATAGGAGTTCCGGTTTTAATTTTTTGTTATTTACATTTCAAAAATAATTTCAAAAA
>DAINRZ010000226.1:0-6416 GCA_036741575.1 Kapaibacterium sp. (SeqCode) | reverse complement strand
ATATTATAAGTATTATATATTTGGAGGAGCAGGTATCATTATTGGTGAAGCATTTGATAGATGGACAAACAAGTTCAATTTGGGGCCGGCCTTAAACATTGGGATCGAAATTCCATTACGGGATGATCAAATATTTTCTATTGAATCATTAATAGATTTTTGGGTTGCAAAATCAAATTCTGGTTTTTCAAATAAAGTAGATAGATTAGAATATTTAAACCTGGGTAATTCTTTCTATTCTCAAATTAATTTCTCAACTGTATTAAAATTCTATTTTAATGATATTTCTAAAGATGTTAGATTTGCACTTCATGCTGGTTTTATTTTACTAAGTACAAATAAATCATTAAATTGGTCTTCTGAATACGGTATGAGCCTTAGCTATAAAATGAGTGAATTATTACAAACAAGTATAACATGTAGATTGTATATTATACCATTTTATTTACTTAGCTGGGACCGCAATATATATTCAAATTCATATTTACCAAATCAAATTCTCTTAAACATTTATTACAGACTTAATTGGTGATATTATGAAGAAACAAATCTTATTATTATTATTTTTGTTTACATTTTCTTGCTTTGCACATAATAATAGAAATGTGCATCAAAGAATAGTGATTGAAGCTTATCGACTGCTAAAACTTCAATTTAGCAAATACTTCGAGGGTATAGCAGATATTGATGAGTACATTGGAAATATTACCGATCACGAAGATTATTATTGGTATAATGTAAATGATTTAACTGGCGGTGCTGATCATGAGGATAGACAGGATGTTGTGTACAACGGCGGTCCATTTGATATTGTATCTACAAATTCTCACTTCTGGGACATCGATCATCCTAATAGGCAACTTAATTTTGGCATTTTATCTGCAGAGTCAGCTTATTCGAAGTCAATAAAATATATAAACGACGATTGGATGAAAGAATTCATATTCCCAGGTAGCTGGGGAGAAACAATCGAATACAAATGGTTTTTATCTCCTCGTGAAAATAATAATGCATTTCTTTATCATTGGTATTCTAAGTCAAGCGTAAGGGTGTTTTATTCATGCAATATGGTTTTGATGAAGTATAAGTTTGATGAGCGTTTTGATTATTACAAAAACTTTGGTAATGGTTTCTGTAAAATGATTTTTTTTAACATTTTAGGTAGATTAAGTCATTTACTGGCAGATATGGGTGTTCCAGAGCATGCTAGACAATCGCCACATCTGTATGATCATTGTTCACCATATGAAGATTGGCTCGGTGGTGGTGAAAAAGACTCACCACCTAATTCCCCAAATTATGAAAACAATTTTTTTTGGACTGCAGAAAAAGTTTATGAAGAACGCGGCGGTTTTGTTAATCCTTTTTGTGTAATGAAAAACAGTAAAGGCGTTGACGACCCAAATTTATTTCTTTTTTATACTTTAGCTCAGCTTTCTGATTGGTTTGTTACATATGGTAGTATCCCTTGTCATGGAAATGATAATTACAATTCTAATATAGGTGAAATAAAATCTATTTTGGATTCTTATTGTCCATTATCAAATAATATCAATTGTGAATGGGAGAATTGTTTTCAATTACTTTCTCCCAACAATCTTGTAGATCTCAGAGGTAATAATCGATGGATTTTAACAACTGAACAAGGTGAAACCTTTAGAGATGTCTTACTACCTTACACTATAAGGGCAGTTGCAGGATTACTTTACAGATATATAATCGAAGCAAAGATGCAGCATCCGGATGGTACTCTCGATAGAGGCACAATATACAACCAACAATTAGAGTTAGAGTTGTATTGCCAGGATTTGTCAGGAGATTATTATACATTCCGTGCTGAAGGTGATCCGGGGAAAATAACGGTTTGTCCGGGTGGCGATATCCCTATTACTATGAATTTCTTTACTATCGAAAGCCGCGCAAGAAATGTTACTTTCAGGGCTGCAAATGAAATAGTATTTAAAGAAGGTTTTACTATCAAAGCCGGAGCTGAGATGCATGTATATCTTAGTCCCTGTTCTGACCCTCAACAAACAGGCAACTGTAAAGAATGTTTAGATGAAGATTTTAACCCCCAATATAACAGAAGGCAGTAATCCGAAAAAAAGTTATTGGGTTTCTACCAAAATAAATACAGCCCCGGAAGTTACTCCACGAGGCTGATTTAAATACTATTTTAAATTGATACTTATGCCTGAGGTTGTTCAGTGCTGCCTTCGTTTTTCGTCATTTTGGATATACCCTTAATGAAAGGCGCAATAATATCAATCGGCACGGGGAATACAATCGTCGAGTTTTTCTCGGTGGCAATATCCGAGAGAGTTTGCAGGAACCTGAGCTGCAATGCCACAGGGTGGCTCTCGATTTTCTGGGCTGCTTCCGAAAGCGCCTGTGCTGCCTGGAATTCACCGTCGGCATTAATCACTTTGGAACGGCGTTCGCGCTCGGCTTCTGCCTGCCTGGCCATTGCCCTCTGCATTTCTATTGGCAGGTCCACCTGCTTCACTTCCACCGAGGATACTTTAATGCCCCATGGCTCGGTCTGGTCGTCGATTATCTGCTGCAGGTGGTGATTGATTTTCTCGCGCTCCGAGAGCAGCTCATCCAGGTCGGACTGGCCCAGAATACTGCGTAGCGTCGTCTGTGATACCTGGTTGGTTGCGTACAGGTAATTCTCTACGCTTACGATTGCCTTGCTGGCGTCGATTACGCGGAAATAAAGCACGGCGTTAACTTTTACCGAAACGTTGTCTTTGGTAATAATATCCTGGGGTTCGATATTCATGGCAATAGTCCTCATGCTGACGCGTACCATTTTGTCGAGTATGGGAATAAGGATTATCAGGCCGGGGCCTTTTACGTCGATAAGCCTGCCGAGCCTGAAAATAACCGCCCTTTCGTATTCGTTGAGCACTTTTAGGGCAGAAAAAAGCAATAAGATTACAAATCCTGCGATAATAAAGATTGGAGTCGAAATCGGCATAAAACCTCCTATTTATTTGTAAATTTTTTGACCAGTAGGGTCAATCCTTCAATTTTTTCGATTGTTACTCTGTCGCCCGGCAAAAGCGTATCGCTTGCCCTGGCATTCCATAATTCCCCGGAAATTCTTATTTTCCCCGGCTTCCCGGCTTCTATTGCTATTGCAACTATGCCGGTTTCGCCAATCAGGCTGTCAATACCGGTATGTTTTTTCCTGCTCTGTGCTTTGACCGCCATAGTGATAATAAAAGTAAAGAAAAGCAGGGATACGGCAACTACTGTAATAATTGCGCTGAGCGATACCTGCATGAACTCGAGCGGGGAGTCTATCAGCATCATCGAACCAAGGAACAGAGCAATCACACCACCGATAGACAGAATACCGTAACTGGTTACTTTTATCTCGAGCAGGAAGAGAATGACGGCAACAACAATCAGTGCTGCGCCGGCATAATTAATAGGCAGGGTATTCATGGAATACAGGCCTAAGATAAGGCATATTGCACCTGCCACCCCCGGCAGGATAGCCCCAGGGCTGTATAGCTCGAACATTATCCCGTAGAAACCTATCATCATTAGTATATAAGCAATGCTCGGGTCGCTGATGAGCAGCAGCAGTTCCTCTATCCAGCTCATTTCAATATCTTCGGTTTCCAGGCCTTTTAGTTTCAGAGTGACAAATCCTGTGCTGGTTTCAACTGTCCTGCCGTCAGCCCCGGCAATTAGTTCATCAATATTATTGCAGATAAAATCAATAGCGCCCGAATCAAGCGCCTCTTTTTCGGTCGAGGCAATGCTGTTGCGCACAGTCTGCTCGGCCCAGTTAATGTTCCTTTTTCTTTTTTCGGCGATGGTGCGAACAAAGGCAGCCGCGTCGTTGGTAACTTTCTCGAACATTACTGACGAATCTGCTTCGCCCTGCATACCTACGGGGTGGGCCGCACCGATATTTGTGCCCGGAGCCATTGCCGCAACGTGTGCCGAAAGAGTGATAAACACACCTGCCGATCCGGCTCGTGCACCCGATGGCGAAACATAAACGATAACAGGTACCTTCGACTCCATAATGCTGCTGACAATATCGCGGGTAGATTCGAGCAAGCCTCCCGGAGTATTCAGCTTTATTACCAATGCGGCAGCCTGCTCTTCTTCTGCTTTTTCTATTGCTTTGCCGATATACCTTGCAGTGGCAGGGCTTATGCCCCCGTCGATATTAATAGTTAATACCTTTTGTGCACCCTCGGCATACGAAACGGCACAAAATATCAGAAAGAGCCATATATAGGTTTTTATTGGTTTAATACTTATACCTTCCCAAAATCATTGTTTTCGTTGTAACTGTTACGCTGTCGGTAAACCGCTCGTTATTCGACCGGGCGTGAATACGCGCCGAGTATAAGCCTTCGGTATGGTTTATGTTGCCGAAGGGGTCTATGCTGAAAGTGTATTTGAATCTACCGGCAGTCGAATCTATTTTCAGCGGGAATCTGATACCATAAAATAATCCATAATTATCTAAGAATTTTGGCATATTGGAAACTGCTTCGATAAAAATTTCTCCGACTTCAATATGCGCAATCCATGCATCGACGGTATCGACGAAAGTCTTGCCGTCGAGCCTTGCTTTAATCGGGGATTTCCATATACTGTCTTTTTTTATCGGATTTATTGGCAGCAGAATTTTCCTTATATCAGAAATATATTGCAGGTGATTGTCGGAAAGCTGGTTTTCCCAGGTTATTCTTTTCATTGTGTCGGGGCTTGTTTTGCTGTGTTTTGCCAAATAGTCCTTTAGCTGGGAAATTGTTTCCGATGTATTTTTTGCAAAGTCCCCATAAGGGGAATAGGTAGTAATAAAGCTCTTTGCATTTGGTATTACGGTGGTAGATAGATCTTCGGTGTAAACTGTCTCGCCGAAATCTTCATCCTCAGTGTTTGCAATTATTTCTTTCTCGCCTTCGCTGAATTTGTATTTCATAGAGTCGATTTTTACCTCGATTTCCTGGAACTCCTGGCTCGGCAGCGACAGCTGGGTTAAAGTAAAGAAATAAATAACATCTCTTTTATATTCTCTTTTGGTATTATCCGAAAAAGTCCTGGTTACAGTTGTCGTTTCTGTAGTGCTGTAGTGGTTCATTATATTTAGCCTGTACCTTACCTTTAAAAGGTATTCCGTCGCAGTATCCTGAACGAATGCGGCAGATGTAAGCGCAATAACGAAAAACGGAACCATAATATAAAGAGCAGTTCTTTTCATAATATTCTTTAAATTAATTCTTTTTAAAAATCCCGGCACACGAACAAAGCCCATGCCGCCAATGTCATTCCGTCCCATATTTCTCCCCGTTTAATAAGTTCAACAATATCACTTTTGCTTAGCCTGACAATCCCGATTTCTTCGGACGGTTCGGGATTAGCGGCATCAGCAGTCAGCCTGTTTGCATAATAAATGTAACAAATTTCATTTGTTACTCCGTTATATGGGTTATATTCTCCGATTAAACTTAATTCGCCGGCTAAATACCCCGTTTCTTCAGCAAGTTCCTCGCGGGCATTCATTTCGGGTGCCAGGCCCTGTTTTATGCCTCCTCCGGGGAACTCCAGGCTGTATCTTTTATTCAAATACCTATATTGACGAACCATTGCAAAAGTATTATTGCCAAGGCTGGGTATAATCAACGTTGCACCGCGTGAACTAACATAATGGTACTCCCCTTCGTTACCATCGGGAAGTACGTATTTATCGAGTACATAATCCCAATAGGGATTCCGTTTAATAAGCGTACTTTCCAGAGTATCATATTTTTTAATCATACATTTTCTTTAAACACAAAACCCAATAGGCAAATATATAATGATTATGCGAGAAAACAATTTAATTGGCTATGAAATTTTGAATGATTAACGATATATTCGATCTTTCCCCTAAAAGAATTATTTATTGAATACCAAATTGTAGGTTTGATTCCCAGAAGATTGCTTCGGGGTTATTCATTTAATTATTTAAGGCCCTTAATCCGTTAGAATACCTAAAATTAGTAACAATGGGGCTTGCCCCATTGAAGAAATATAGATCAAGGGCGCGCAAGCCCCATTGGTAAAACAAGGGAGCAAGCTCCCTTGTTTTGTAAATTTTACTTTCCCCACTTAAAATATTGGAGAATTTAAACATTAAACGAAAAAGGCTGCTGTGATTATCACAACAGCCTTTCGTAGCTTGAATAATCGAAGTAATTACTTCTGCAAGTATTCCAATCCGTTCTTAACCAGTGCTTTGATATAAGCAGGATTGTGTACGCCGTTGCTCCTGTCTTTTGCTACATAAAGATAATTCAGGACTACATCGACATCGTTTGGATTATCATAAACCTTTATTTTACCGCCAGGAGTAGCAAAGTACTCGCCAAGTACCTGGTAGCCTGCCTCGGTTACAG
>DAINRZ010000225.1:0-6425 GCA_036741575.1 Kapaibacterium sp. (SeqCode) | reverse complement strand
AAAAATAATTTATTGACCTCTTGAAAATAATTCCAACTAAAATTTGGAAAATTCCGAAAATAACGAAAGAATTCCTTTAATTTGTCATAATTTTAATATTAACTCTGTCCTTTTCACTGATAATAATAAGAGTTTTCTAACTACTGAAAAGGGACCAAATGAATTGGATTATTACATTATACAGCAATTTGATATTACTACTAAAAGACGGCAATTGATTATGCCTTCGCCAAGGCAGGAAATTTACGGAAATGATTATCACTTTCCAACCGCCGTCTCTAATGACGGGCTTCTTTTTGCTATTGACGGATATGATTACAATATTGAAAAAAAGACTGTACTAATTTATAATACTCTTGAGAGTTCCCTCAAAACTACGCTATACTGTAATAATTCAAGCATAACACAATTAATATTTTCCGGAGACAACAATTTCCTATATACTTCATCCTTGGATAGTTGTATAAGAAAATGGGATTTAAACACAGGTACAGTTATCGACAGCTCCTTATTCGATAAGGATATACAATATTTTGCAGTCAATGAATCAAGCGGTGAATATTATTTAGTTTTAGGCGAATACGACAAAATAAATTCGGTCTCTGCATATAATTATAATTCAAAGGAGCTAATAAAGGTATTTGAACTAAAATTTAACTTTACTATTTTCGACAAACCTTATGCTTTCTCGCCTGATAACAGGTATTTTGCAACTAATATTGCTTATGGCTCCAAGGTAAACAAAATAGCCGTATTGGATATGATGCTGAGGGATACTATTGCAATGATTGAAACACCTGATGTTTACAGGCTGATATTTACAAATGACGGCAAGGGGCTGGTAACTTTTTCGAAAGAGACTAATGAACTCGAATTGTGGGACATCGAAAACATGAGGAAATTTCCGTATATCAGCGATTATATACATATTAAAGCTAATCGACATAAAGATAATTTAGACCCTCCATTAGTTACCGCCATGTCTTTCTCCCCCGACGGCAGGTATTTTGCATTCGGCAATGACGAGCCGGCAGTCCTTATCTACGATACCCAAACATTAGATGTAATTGACGAAAACAATAACGATAGAATAGATAACAGCAATGTATTTCCCAATCCTGTGAAAAGCCACACAGAAATAAGGTTGGTCGATTTTTACGCAGCCATGCCGTCTTTAACCATATATAATATATATGGAGGCAGGCAGGATGCACAGGCTGAGTTTATCAGTGCAGGGAATACTCAAAAACTTGTTTTAAACAACCTTAACCTGACACCCGGTTTTTATATCTATACAGTAACAGGCGACTCCCGCTCGCAAAGCGGCTCGTTTGTTGTAGTTAATTAATGTGAAAAAAAATTTTTCGATTTAATGACGGATTCCATACACAATATTCATGTCATGCAATATTGCCAATTATATAGCCCGGAATTTTTTCGTTGGGTGCAGCAAAGGCACCTAATTCTCCTGTTTTGCCCAGAAGTGGATAATCTGGGCTATAAACGAAGGCTCTTTCTTTCTTAGTATCTTGTTCAGGTAAGCAACTTTGGCTTTTGTGCGTGCAATGACGTTGAGTTTATCTATTTCGCCGGCGTTCAGGTTGCGAATGGATAACTGGCGGTCGATTTTCTTTTTCTCCGCTTGCTCGGCAGCCTTTTCGATTTTTCTTGTGCCCAGGTCTGGGGTTTTACCCGGCAGCCTGTAATATTTTTTTGCCATAGCAGTATCCGATTTTTACATTTACTTTTCGGCAAAATAAGAATATTCTGCAATTAAATCAAATAAGTATATCCGTAAAGGCCCGACCTGTAGTTTGCCAGGAATTCCTTGCCCTCCTCGGCAGTAATTTTTCCGGCTTTAACGGAACTTGTCACCCATGTTTCCATTGTCCGCACAAGTTTCTTGGAGTTATATTGCACATAGCTCAGCACGTCTGCTACTGTTTCGCCGTCGATTATCTGCTCAATTTCGTATTCGTCGCCGTTTACCGTCACATGCACGGCATTTGTATCGCCGAAAAGGTTGTGCAGGTCGCCTAAGATTTCCTGATAAGCGCCCACGAGGAAAACGCCAATATAATAAGGCTCGTCGCCTTTTAATTCGTGTAAGGGGATATAATGTGAAAATTCCCTTTGCCCTATAAAATGATCAATCTTGCCGTCAGAATCACAGGTTATGTCCTGCAATGTGGCAAGGCATTCGGGCTTCTCGTTGAGCCTGTGGATGGGCATAATGGGAAATATCTGGTCGATAGCCCAGGAATCCGGCAAAGACTGGAATATGGAAATATTGCAGAAATATTTATCGGTCAGGAAGCGGGTCAGCCTTTTTATTTCCGTCGGGCCATGCTTCATTTCCATACTCATTTCATAGACATCGCGGGCAATAGACCAAAACAGCCTTTCAATAAGAGCCCTGTTCTCCAGGTTGAGCAGGCCCAGGCTGAACATATCGAGGGCTTCTTCGCGTATTTGCTGGGCGTCGTGCCACGATTCGAGCATATTCGAATTAATTAGCGAATCCCAGATTTTATATAGTTCCCTGACAAGTTCGTGGCAGGTGTCGTCGATAACGATATTTTCGTCCCATTCGGGGAGCGAAGTTTTTTCCATAACGTCGAATACGAGGATAGAATGGTGGGCTGTGAGCGCCCTACCCGATTCGGTGACAATATTCGGATGGTTGATATTATTTTTGTCGCAGGCATCCCTGAAAACATAAACCGCGTCGTTGGCATATTCCTGGACGGAATAATCGATACTACTCTGCCCAGAGCTTTTCGAGCCGTCGTAATCGACGCCGAGGCCGCCGCCAAGGTCAACGAAATCAATATTACAGCCCATCTTCTGTAGCTGAACAAAAAATTGCGCACATTCCTTCAGCCCGTTCTTAATTTTCCTGATTTTTGTTATCTGGCTGCCTAAGTGGAAATGCATGAGCTTAATAGAAGGAAGCATTTTTGCTTTGCGGGCAATATCGACTGCTTCCAGAAGCTCCGAGGCGTTAAGGCCGAACTTGCTCTGGTCGCCGCCCGATTCTTCCCACTTGCCGCTGCCCGAACTGGCCAGCTTAACACGAATACCTATATTGGGCTTTATTTTCAGTTTTTTGGCAATCCTGAATATGAGTTTCATTTCGTTAAGCTTCTCAACGACGATGAATACATTCTTGCCCATCTTTTGTGCCAGCAGGGCAAGCTCTATAAAGCTCTCGTCTTTGTAACCATTGCAAATGATAAGAGTTTCGGGTTTGTCTGCAATTGCCAGCACTGCATGCAATTCGGGCTTCGAGCCGGCTTCGAGTCCAATATTAAACTTAGCTCCGTAGCGAACGATTTCTTTTACAACCGGCTCCATTTGATTGACTTTTACGGGGTATATACTGTAGTAATTCCCTTTGAAGTCATATTCTTCGGCAGCCTGGCGGAAACAGCTTGCCAGGGTTTCAATCCTGTTGTCGAGTATATCGGGGAACCTGAGCAGCACCGGGGTAGATACGTCTTTAATCAACAGTTCGTCTATCAGCTCTTTTAAATCGATACTAAGCCCGTTTTTGCCCGGCTTGACAACGACGGTTCCTTTGTCGCTGATAGCAAAATAGCTCATACCCCAGCCATTGATATTATACATCTCCGCCGAGTCTTCAATTCTCCACTTTCTCATTTGCCCCCTCTGCTTTTTGCAGTTTTAAAAAATTACAGTAAAAAAAATGCAAATTATTAAAAAATTTCCGGTTTAGACGTTTTAAATTATATTTTCAGAGAGTTTAGGTGAAAAATATTTTAAAGATTTGCCCTGATTTAACAAATATTCTTTTGAAATTAGGGAAATGAATCGTAATTTTGTAATCTAAAATGTTCGGCGTGTGGCGCAGCCCGGTTTAGCGCACTACTTTGGGGTAGTAGGGGTCGGAAGTTCAAATCTTCTCACGCCGACAAAAAACGAAATATCTACATTTTAGGGAAAATGATGTTTAAAGCAATTTTTGTTTTTTGCTGTATGTTTTGTTTTTATTCTGTAAATTCAAAAGAACCCGTTCCAAATGAATTTAATAATTTCAGTTTGAATTTAGGTGGAGGCACATGCTTGATTCTTGATACGCAGCTTGACCTCGATTTGTGTTTCCATGCGGGTTTCGATTATATATTCAGCAAAAATCTTGATATGGTTGGTTTCAGATATCATAAATTCAACTGGAACTATGAGTTTACATATAATATCTTTGGGCAAGAATTCAAACAAGAAGGTGATGTTGACCGCAGTGCTTTTTATTTATATTACAGGTTACCTTTAGGAAAGTTTACATTGGCGATAGGTCCTGGGGTTATAGACTTTGGTCATGTGAGTTATTTCACCCCGGCGATTACGTTGGGCTACCTGAATAATATCACAGCCGCTTGGGGTTTTGAACTTGCCGGGACTACGTTCTACTTTGAAAAGAGCAATGAGTTTTATATTTATCTTTATGGCGGCTTAAGAGTTAATTTCTAATTTATTCTATTTCCAATTACTCAAGCATTCTCCTGTAAACTAGCGATTGCTTGAGTATTTCGGCGTTTCCTGTCATAATAAGGCGCTTCTGGGCACGGGTGATTGCCACATTCGGATTATTTATAACTATTACTATAGCAAAAATATTGTTATTTCATAGTTTTTGTGACCCTACTTCAACTAATACTTTTCTATAGCACCGATATTTTTTATATACTATGAAACATACAGTATATAATCCCAATTATGACTGAGAAATAGATTAAAAGTTACAATAGATACTATTTCAAGCATAAATTAATCTGCCTTTTGGATTTGGTATCTCTCTGCCAAGCATTTTTGCTGTTTCAATCCACTCGCTAATTACAATTTCAGCATTTTGCAATGCAGATTGATAAGTTTCTCCGTCTGCCATACAGCCCGGCAATTCGGGAATTTCGGCAATAAAACATCTATCTTCATTGCTCCAGTATATTATTATCTCGTACTTAATCATCGGATAATTCCCCAAGTTTATATTTAATTACTAAGTTTCTTATTTGTTTGACTTGATAAGTCTTTGTTTTATTATTTTCAGTAGGTTGCAGGTTGATTATTTCAGTTATATCATTACGGTAAAATATATAATGACTTCCCTTTATCCTTAATTTAAAATTTAAATGTTCCAACAAGTATTGAACATCATTGAAGTCAATATTTGAATCACTTGCACCACTTAAAAGTTTTAACAATATTTTATTAATTTTACTCATATTAGATTTGAAACAAACAAACAGAACTTTTATTTTATTAGCAATTTTTCTTTATAATCGATTCGAATTCTTAAACTCCAGATACTCGAGCATCTTCTCATAAACAGGCGATTGTTTTAATACTTTTGCATTTCCTATCATTATCAGTCGTTTCTTGGCACGGGTGATTGCCACATTCAGCTTCCTGTCTACTTCTGCGCCATCGATCGTTACAGTTGATGAAAGGTTCTTTAGTTCGAACGGCCTGTTCACCGAAAAGCTGATAATTATATTTTCCCGCTCGGAACCCTGGAATCTTTCGACAGTATCGACCGTTACCATACCCCTTATACTTTCCGGCAGCAGGCTGCGTATTTCGGCACACTGTGCCCGGAAAGGAGCAATGATCCCGAGCGTATCATCATTGAAATCCTCTCCATACTTAGAATAGATTATTTGAGCAATATCTGCCGCCAGCCCGGCTTCGGCGCTGTTGTGCTTGAATTGATGTATGCCTTCGGGCAGCCTTGTATCGAAGAAAACAATCCTGCTTTTTGATAATGCCCTTTCTGAGTGATTCTCCGAACTGCCGTCATATTCGGGCTCTACTTTATCTTCGGCTGCCGGAAACGATTTCAGCCTGCCCTGGTAGAACATAAAATTAGCCAATTCCTGAATTTCATAATCCATCCTGGCCTGGTATTCCAACATACCGGAGATATTACTCCAACCCTTTTGCGAAGCATTAGCCAGCAGGCGCTCGAAAAGCGAAACGACGAGCGAGTACATAGAAATCAGCGAAAGCACTTCACTGCGCGAGTCCAGGTATTTGCCGTCCTGGGCAACTATTGCAGGCAATTGCTTCTCGTCGCCGATAAGTATCACCCTGCCGGTATTGTTGATAACCGGCAGAATGTACGGTTCCAGAATTTGCGAGGCTTCATCGACGATTGCCGTATCGAATTTTATTATCTCGAAAATCTCGGGATTGTATATCAAAGATGCAACCGTGGAAACGATAATCCTTGCATCGGCAAGTTTCCTGAAAACAGTTCTGGGGGATTCTTTTTCAACCATCGATGCAATAAGTACATCCGTGTGGGAGGTCGATTCCTTGCTGCCCAGCCTCAGGAACAGGAGGCCGTCTATTTCCTTTAGTTTGGCGCAAATCTCATCTACAGCCCTGTTGGTATATGCGGCAAC
>DAINRZ010000224.1:0-6426 GCA_036741575.1 Kapaibacterium sp. (SeqCode) | reverse complement strand
TTTGAACCTGCGTGTTACAAATAACGGCGAAGAAGCTGTCATCTTAACCGATTCATCGTCAAATGCCAATTACAGCGTTATTGGCGTACATACCAGAACTATAAATCCCGGAGACTATGCCGACCTTATTGTCAGGGTGACAAGGCACAAAGGCAAAAGCGGAGACTCTATACTTGGTAAACTGTTTTTCAGGACACAGGCTTGCGGCGACTTGTATTTTGTTGACATGAAGGCTATGATTAAAGGTGAGACTATAGCCATAAGCTCATCGGGCCTGGATTTCGGCGAAGTCCCTGAATGCGACAATAAAGAATATATTAAGCAAATAGTTATTTTTAATCTCAATAAATCCTTGAATGCTGAAATCGGCACTCCAACATTTATGCCTGCCGATAAATCGTTCAGGATTGTCAGTCCGTCAAATTTTCCGGCCATAATATCACCGCTCGATTCTCTAACTGTAAATATCGGCTATAAGCCAAGGGATATAGGGATTCATACATCTGATATAGCAATTCCCTTTATTATTGGAGAGTGTATTTCGGTACTAAGCGCCAACCTAACAGGCAGGCAGACAAAAACGGAACTTGCTGCCGCTCCTTTACAACTGGATTTCGGCGACCTGACGGGTTGCGAAGATACCGTATCGAGAACTATTACCCTGACAAATACAGGCACTTCGGATATTACTTCTATAGAAGCAATATTCGATGAAAATATTGATATCGATTCTAACGATATATTCATTGCCAATGTGCTGAGGCCAGGAGAATTCAGGCGTGTTAAGATAACCTTTAATCCGTCCGAAAATGGTGAATTCGACGGCGAAATAGTTTTCAGGTATGAACCCTGCAACGAAGAAGCTTCGGTTGATTACCGGGGAAATAAGTACGGGATTAATTTTGCTACAGACGATACACTTAATTTTGGCGATCTCTGCTATTACAATAATATCAACACACAGCAGAAACTAAAAATCAGGAATATAAGCGAAGGCGGCCAGGCAGGGGCCATAAAAGATTTCAGGCTTTCCGGCGACTTTGCCGATAATAATATCCTGAGCTTAAACATGAATCTTGGCGATAAGCTCGAAAACGGCTACGAAAAGTCTTACCAGCTGAATTTCAATCCTGTAAAACCAGGTGTATATACTGGCTCGCTGGAAATCATGTTCTCGCCATGCGATATTACAAAAAAGGTCACCTTGAAGGCTAATTTACCCAAAATGGAAATCCGTGACATGCCCGACAGCATTGTCCTGTGCCACGATGTTGATACTGCCTTTATTAGGTATGAACTTGTCGGCGGGCTTAATCCACAGTTCGACTGGAAACCAAAAAAAGGACTTAACGACGGCAATATAAAAGAACCGTACATCAAGGTGCCGGAGAATACTACATATGTGCTGACTGTAACCGATGAATTCGGCTGCAAGGTTTCGGATACTGTCAGGGTTATAGTCAGGGAAAAGCCAAACCTTGCTTTCCAACCCGACATGGTTGATTTCGGTACGATGGACAGCTGCGAAACATTCCTTGAAAAAAGCCTGCAGATAACTAATAACGGTAGCAGGGAAGTGACGCTGGAATCAATTATCGATAATAAGAACTTTGCTATTCTTGAAAATCCGGTCCTTTCCATTAAACCAAAGGAAACAATAACGTTGAAACTCAGGTATATCAGAAGCCAGAGCGACGACACTTTGCAATACGGCAGGATTACATTCCTCAGCCCGGAATGCGGCGACGTTTTCGAGGTTATTATGATGGTAAAAGTAAAGGGTAAGATTATAGCAGTAAGCAGTCCGCTTATGGATTTCGGGGATTTTGTAGACTGCGACTTTTCGGATAATAAAAGGACAGTCACTATTACTAATACAAACACAAACCTCGACGTCGTCATCGGCTCATACAGTTTTAATCCTACAGCCGGAGAATTAAAAGTAACAGAGCCTCAGGATTTTCCCTTTACTTTAACACCGGGGCAAACTGCTAATATTACTGTAGAATTTAATCCTCAAACTGTTACCAAATTAGATAATGATCTGATACTGCCTTTTACAATGGGGGTTTGCTCCGACGATGTAAGAATTAGAATAATAGGCAATTACGTAATTGCCCAACTGGTTTCCGACAAAGAATCTGTAAAATTTGACGATTTGACAGGTTGCCGGGATATCGATTCCGCGATTGTAACATTGACAAATACCGGTTCTGCCGATATTGATTCAATTTATAACGATTTAGATGAAAATTTAGCCCTGATGCCGGGAGCTCTCGAACTGCCTACACCGTTAAAGCCGGGCGAAAGCCTGCCAGTAATGCTTTACTTCAAGCCAAATAAAAACGGCTCCATCGAAGGAAAAAACGATTTTATTTATTTGCCTTGCCAAAGGAAAGTAACGATAAATTACTCGGGCAGTAAACTGGGTACAAACTTTGCAGCTACAGAATCTGTTGATTTCGGGACCTTAACAGTATGTAAGGATTCAACTGTAATAATGCCTGTTAGCCTATCGAATATCAGCGAAGGGAATGTAGAAGGCATTATTTCTTCTTGCAGAATAAGTGGAAGTATCACCGAAAAGGGTGAATGCACGACAAATATCCCGATTGATGGAAAAATAAATTCAGGCGAATCCAAAGATTATACGATTTCTTTCAGGGCATTGAGGCCTGGAAATTTCGATGGCTTGCTCGAAGTGGAATTCCAGCCCTGCGGCATCCGCAAACAGATCAGGCTCAAGGCAAGGGCTGTAGATATTGGATTTGCAGCTAAGCCCAATGTGATAATCGATTCGATAAAGAAGAATAATCCAATTGAAAAAGTTATCAGGTTTGTAAATACAGGCAGCGCCAATTTAACAGTAAGCGGTATCAGGCAGCCTAACGATCCCGTAACGGTACAGAAAATTGAACCGCAGTTGCCTGCATCACTTAAGCCCGGCGAATCCGTCGAAGTTACAGTATTATGCTCCTCGGGCGAGAAATATTCTTACACGGAAACAATTGCCCTTTATGGCGACGACCCGTGCACATTCATTGACAGCGCTCAAATACAGATAAAAGTATTGGATTTTGCATCTGCAATGAGCATAATGATACCGTGCCCTGCAGATAGCGCCGAAGCCGGATCTTTTGCCCACATACCGGTATATTATAATAGTACACCCGATATGATTACGTCGGAAGATAAAGAATTCGAGCTTACTTTGAAATTCAATTCTTCGCTTCTCTATCCAATGGACAAAGATATAATTGATAATAAAGTGGAAAATGGCGTAAGGACGGTTACCTTCCGTAAGAGTCAGGAAATCGGTAGCACCGAAGGCCTGATATGTACTATACCTTTTGTAGCAGCCTTGGGTAATTCAAAATGTACAGATATTGAAATTGCAGAGTTTAAATGGCTGGATGCAGCTTATAATGTAAACCAGATAATCGACGGCTGCTTCTGCCTTGCAAATATTTGCCCTGATTACGGTGACCGGCTGCTTAATCCCTCGAAGACTGTAGAAATAAGGAGTATAGTACCTAATCCGGCGAATGGTGCCGCAGAGGTAGAATTAATTCTTAATGAAAAGGGATATACAAAGATGACGATTGTGAACCTTTACGGCGAACCTGTCAGGACTGTATTCGAAGGCGAAGCCCTTGCAGGCCCCCGGAACGAATTTATTAGTACGAGGGAACTGCCTTCAGGGTCGTATTATATAGTATTGCAGACTCCTACAGTAAAACGGGTTAGCATGCTGGAGGTTGTTAAATAAAGCATCGATTCAGTAAATATGGACAGCATAAACATGGAAGTTAAAAATTGGATGATATGGGCAGATGGCAAATAAACTGATAATACTAATAATAATTTTAATCAGTAACTTTGGGTTAGCAATCTCCGAAGACGTTAAACCGGATATTCCGGCCGTCTCAACCGGCGATACGCTCTTAGTACATCTCGACACTATCAAAACAATGATGCGTTTCGGCGCTTTTACGGGTATGAACCTTAACCTGCACAGCATGGATTTCAGCGAGCTGCCCGGCGTGCCAAACTGCTGCCCGCGCTTTGGCAGCGGCTTCGGCACAGGCTTTTCGATTGGAGCAATGGCCGATTACCCGCTTACAAAAGAATATATCCTGAATTTCAGGGCTGGATATAACCGTCTCGATGCAGCTCTTACATCTACCGAAGAAACCAAAGTAGTTGTTGGTAGCGACCTTGCTGACGGCGAATTCGAACACAGAATAGATGTTCAGCTTTCGGATTTCGGGCTCGAAGGGTTGTTCGGCTGGCGATTCTACGATAAATTCACAGCGCTGGGAGGAATCCGATTATCAATAAATACATTTAATAGCTATTCACAAGTAGAAGAAATTGTAAAGCCATACGGTACTGGCACTTTTCTCGATTCTTCAGGTAATGACTCACAAAAAAGGACCAGAGGCGAATCATCAGGCGACCTGCCCGGCGCTTCGTCAGTTCAGTTGTTTGTTAAAGCCGGAATTACTTACGACCTGCCCTTGAACAAACTTAATACTCTGACTCTCTCGCCAGAGCTTTTCTTTTCGTTCGGGCTAGTGCCGGTTGTCAGCGGAAGATCCTGGAATGCCCATAATATTAATCTGGGCCTGGCAATCAGATATACCCCGCTTCCTCCAAGAGACATAATGGATAATTATAACCGGTTCGAGAAAATCGATACCGTATTCAAACAGAGTTACGATATTACTGCTGACAGCTTTGCCACAGGCAGGCCAGAGATTTATTACGATACCACATTCTCAGGTTTGATTAGGACCATTACAGAGCATTACCTGCGCGCAGATACAATATACACCAGGTTGGACTACAACCTGAACGCAAATATCTATGCAGTAGGCATCGATACGAGCGGCAGGGAAGTAACAGATCCAACGTATGTAATCGAAGAATTTCTTACTTCCAGGCTTAGCCCTCTGTTGAATTATATATTTTTCGATGAGAACTCATCTGAAATACCAGGGCGATACAGCAGGCTGAGCCCCAATGATGCTGATGATTTTTACGTGGACAACCTATATAGGCATAAAACATTACCGATTTACAGGCATATATTGAATATCGTCGGCAGGCGGCTGAGGCTTTACCCCGAAGCTAAACTGACAATTACCGGGTGCAATTCCGACTTGGGTAGCGAGAAACGCAATATAACACTTTCGCGGAACAGGGCAGAATCGGTGAAAAAGTATCTTATGGATGTTTGGCGCATTCCCGAAGAAAGGCTCGAGGTAAATGTCCGTAACCTGCCTGAGAAACCTTCTACCCCTATAGATGAACCTGATAAAATTGAAGAAAACAGGAGGGTAGAGCTTACCTCGGATAATGATAAAATCATGGAATATATACAGTTGCGCGACACTATGCGTACTATTAACCCGCCTGTTATCAGGTTTATGCCCGAAGTTGAAGCCGAAGCCGGCCTAAAATACTGGGATATTCAGGTGATCCAGGGCAATAAAATCATCAAGGAGTTTTCCTCGGAAGGCAGCCTCGTCGAAACAGTGGACTGGAAGATACTTTCACAGTTGGATTGGAACATCAATAACGAGGAATCCATCCTTCCGGCAATCAACCAGCCGCTGGAATACAGGCTCAGGGTTATCGATAAAAAGAACCAGGAATACCGGACTCAGTTCAAGTTCATTAGAATAAAGGTTTTAACCATACAGAAAAAGAAACTCGAAAACCTTTCAGACAAAACAATCGACCGGTACAGTTTGATTTTGTTCGACTTCGATAAATCGGATATTAAAGGCGACAACAGGAAAATCGTAAACCTGATAAAGGAAAGGATGGCGCCAAATTCGAACATTACGATATCTGGCCATACTGACCGCACAGGCGAAGAGGAGCACAACAAAGACCTCTCCGAAAACAGGGCAAATGCCACCCGCAGTGCATTGGGCGCCAAAGCCCAGAAAGTCGAGGGATTCGGCAGCAGCCAGCAGCTATTCGATAATACCATCCCCGAGGGCAGGTTCTATTGCCGTACCGTCGATGTAATTGTCGAAACCGTTACAAAAGGGAAATAAATAAAAAATTTTTTGAAAATATAAGGCACTTGATCATTGAGATTTGGGGGAAATAACAGGTATTTCACTACCCCAAAAAATTTATAGCTATTCTTTCCGATAATAATCCAAATTATTTCCCACTGTAAACAATTATTTGGCAATTTTCTTGCAAATCAGCAAAACAAATTCTTTCCATTAAACCCAGATATAATAGGAATGTGAATTAAATAGCCGCCATTATTAATCATTTACATGGTTATCTAATATTTTCGGGTAGATGCTGGCTTATGTTCAGAATATAATCCGTATTGACAACATAGCAATCTTAATTACTTTAGAAACTAAAATGAGCGGCAGGGAAGAAAGAACCACA
>DAINRZ010000223.1:0-6431 GCA_036741575.1 Kapaibacterium sp. (SeqCode) | reverse complement strand
TCGAGGTCTATGCCTATCGATGAATTGGAAAAGCAAATATTGAGACTAAGCGACAAAGGCAAACTCGAAGTGGTGTTAACGGGAATAAACCTGGGTGAATACAGGTATGGTGAAAATGACTTTGCCGATGCCCTGGAATTGCTGATTAACATGAAGCCCCGGTTCAGGGCGCGCATCTCATCGATAGAGCCAAACCTGATTTCCGACAGGATAATCAGCCTTGCAGCAGGCTCGGAATATATATGCCCGCATTTTCACATTCCGCTCCAGAGCGGTTCGGATCATATTCTCAGGATTATGAAACGAAGGTATAATACACGCAGGTTTATCGACAGAATTGAAAAGATAAAAGCGGCTATCCCCGACTGCGGGTTAGGTATTGATGTTATTACAGGTTTCCCGGGCGAACTAGATATTCATTTTATGGAAACATACAGCCTTTTGCAGTCGTTACCTGTGTCGTACTTACACGTGTTCACTTATTCAGAAAGGAAAAACACCCCTGCTGCAGGTTATCCGGGTAAGATTCCCGAAAGCGCGAAAAAGGAAAGGACACATGCGCTGAAAGAGCTATCCGAACGCAAAAGGGAAGAATTTTACCGGGGGCAATTGGGAAAAACCAAGACTGCTGTGCCGGAGAAATTCTCGCCAAGGAAACAGGCTTGGTCAGGCTGGACAGAGAATTATGTAAAAGTTGGAATTACTGGAAACCTTGACGGTAAATCGGCTGTGGCGGTAAAGCTGATGGAATTGGACGGCGACAGGGCCATGGCAAGCATTTAGCCGGGCGGATATCCTTTGCGTATTAGCCCTGCAAGAATAGGTAGGCTGATTAATATTACGGAATGCAAGTGAGCAATTAAGTATTATCCTGTTGCATTTTTTATACAATGCCAAAGCTTATTGCTTTGGGCTAAAGCTATCGGCAACAGTTTCCATGAATTTTGGGATTTCCATGTCTTTTTCGGCAGTGAACGTTTTGTCGCAGTGCTTCACTAACAATGACAATACAATGGTTTTGTTTTGCAATCCTGAATAGCAAACGAAATCGAAGCGGCTGTGGTAAAACCGGGCTCCTTTCTCGAAATTCCTTGATTTGATAACGGCAAATTTCGTACCGTTACGGCTGCACTTTCTGTAGTCGATGACGGGTTGGAAGAACTCCTTTAGCCAAAATTCCGGTATTTCCTTTGGTGGATTGTTTTTGAATTTCCCGGGATTATAGAAGAAATCGTCGGGCAGTTTGTTGTATTCAGCAATAACTTTCTCAATGCCGCTTTTCAGGTTTTTCGAGTCATATGCCCTTACCGACAAGTGGAATTCCACAGGGCCCCCGTTGAAGAATGTATAGAACTGCTTGCCGGTCAGGTTCACCGAAAAGTTCAGCGAATCATTTATAGCATTTCCGGCTAAAAAATTCTCCGGCAGGGATACGGAGAAATACCCGTTATCAAAGGCCTTCAAAGTATTGTTTTCATAATTGCCGGCGGCGGCCCAATTAGGTACGATGCCGGCAGCCACAGCAAGCAACAAATAACAAAGAACTCTTTTAATCATTTTTTGGGCTAATAATGTAATTAAACAAACAAATATAGTAGGTTAGACTAAAAACCCGTGTTGTTTATTTTATCGGAAAAATCCTTATCAGGAAGGAGTATAATAAAGGTTTTCAATCTCTGTGGAATGAACAATAGTAAACATATTAATCTTCCTACGCTCGCGGCAAATCATATCGGCATATTTATATGAATAGTATGAACCTATTGAATAAGCCACACCGCCCGAAATTTCGAGCTTGGCTGCTTCGGGGAAAGTCTCGGTAATAATGAGTTCGTGCTCGGGCTGCTGAGGAACAATCAGGACATGATAAAGGTTTTGTTTCTTTTCTTCGAGGTATTCGCTTATAATACCCATAAGTTCAGAATTAATAAGCTCTTCTTCGTTTGTCACTACATCGTCTGCGTTAATAAGTGCAGTCATCATGTCCCGCAATTGGCCTACCTGCTCGTGGGGCGGATCGTAGCTAAGGTAATCGGTTACTGAATTCCTGAGCTTAATATAGCTGTTTTCGGTGCCTCTAATCCTGGTTTTGTTGAATTTTTCGGCAGAATAATCGATGTTCCATTCTTTGGCAAAAGCCTCTATAAGTTCCTTTTCTTTGGGGTCGAGGTGCTCGTCAATCATAGCCAGCTGATGCAGAATATCGATGATTTTATCGGCGTTTTTGGGCTTGAAGAATTTTTTCAGCAGGTAGTCTGCCTCGGACCGCTCTATCTTCAACGCTTGCTTTATCAATGTCCAAAGCCTGAACTGGCGCTGGCCCTTGACGAAAATACCTGTGCCTATCAGGAAGAAAATAGAACCTTCGAAAATATAGATTGCCGTATCGTAAATGCTGTTAACATCCACTTGCACCCATGCATAATAAATAACCCAAAGAACACAGTTGACAAGGTAGATCGACATGCCCAGCAGCGAGATTGACTCGGCCACTTCTTTGTCGTGTTTACGTTTCCAGATTTTATTAATCCTGAAGTACACGTAAATGAAGGTAATAAAAATAGAAATCTGTACAAATTTACGTACTAATTCTTTGAATAGCCCTTCGTCGATGTCATAGTTTGTTTCATTGCTTATTTTGGAATAAATGTAAACGGTACCGGATTCGACGCCTACGGGTACTTCAACTTCTATGAGGGTATCGCTCCATGACTTATAATTATCGCCATCGGCCCTAACGCCATTAAAATCAATTATCTTGTTGTCTCTTGTATTACCAAAACCGGTTCCATAAATTTTTAGGATATCGCCTTCTTTAAACTCCTTTTTGGATAATTTTGAAATTTTTGCATCATATACTGAATCTTCTTCAATTTTGGGTTCTTCTTCGGTGCACCCTATAATAAAAAATGATGCATACAATAACAATCCTAAAATCTGTATTTTCACTTTCATAGCATTAATCGCCTGTCATTCTATTCTATTATATAATATTACGTAAATCCACATACAAGAATACAAGATAACAAAGAAAGAGTTAATAAAAAAACTGATAATCTTTAGCATAGCTTTTTTTTATATGGAATAGGGGCATAATCCACAAAATAAAGATAAAACTAAGGTTACAATAGTATAATAGCATTCCTATTTCCTCAACTCTGTTATAGAATTGCTGATCATTTACTCAGAAACCTCTGGCTGCAAGGGCACGGCTCGTATTGCCCCGGAGTTTTGTGGTGCCGCACCAATTTTATCAGTATCATGATAGTTATTAAAAATGAGACTGATTAAATTATTTTTCTTTTGCTAAATATCTATAATTATTATTATCAGGATATCTTTTTTATTAATTTGCATATTTAGTTTATTTAACTTGAGTAAGTAAAATGACAAATGAGAGACAAGAGATAACAAGGCTGTCGGCATTCTTCAGGATTAGCTTAACGCTTAGGGTTGTATTAACGTTGATTTCCATTATTGCATACTGGGCTTTGACAATATTTCTCGAAAAATATATAGGCTATGAGTCTTATACATTTCTTATTCTACCTGCAGTAGTATCGAGCGCCTTTTTTGGAATGAAAGCAGGATATCCCGTTGTCTTTTTTGCCCCGGCCGTCACTATACTAATTCAATACTTTGTTTATGGGTGGGATGACTTTTCTCATCTCGAAGTCTCGCCTGTTGCTGTCAGTATTATCATAAGCCTGATTTCATCGGTAACAATTGGCTACCTGAGAAATCTGCAATATAAGCTGGAAGCAGAGACCGGTATGAGGATTAGAATTGAAACAGACAAAGAAAAGCAGACCAAATCGTTAAAAGAACTGGAATCGAGGATAAGAACCATTTTCGAGAATGCTACCATAGGATTCTACCGTATCACTCCCGAAGGCTCAATTGTAATGGTCAACCCTGCACTACTCAAAATGATGAAGTACCCATTTTTCGAGATAGTTTTCCAGCAGGATATGTCTTCGCAGTTTTTCCCTCATTACTCCATCCCGGAATTCAAAGAGAGAATAAATAAAGAAGGCAAAATAATAAGCCTGGAAAGCCAATGGGAGCGCTACGACGGCAGTAAAATTTTTATCTACGAAACTGCCTGGCAGGTGTATGACGAAACTGGCAGGCTGGCTTATATCGACGGCATAATCAGCGACATTACCGATAAAAAGCAAACCGAGATTGCTTTGAAAGACAATATGCAGAGGCTCGAAAAAGAAATTGCCGACAGGATAAAAGCCGAGCAGACTTTAAAAGAATCGGAAGAAAAATATAAAGATATAGTGGAAAAGGCAGGTATCGCAATTACAATTGACGATGCCGACGGCAATATTGTATATCATAATAATCAGTTCACAAAGATATTTGGTTATTCAGGCCACGAGATGCAGACGATAAAAATTTTCAACCTTGTGCACCCCGACGATGTTGAGAAAGTAAAAAAATACCACAATGACAGGATTAAGGGATTGTATGCACCATCGCGATATGAGCTTAAAGGGCTGACAAAAGATGGGATTAGTATATATCTCGAAGTGGAAAACGTAGCCCTCAGGGATAATAATAAAATTACAGGCACCCGTACATATATGTGGGAAATTACCGAAAGAAAGCTCACGGAGATGGCCCTGATGGAAAACGAAGAGAGGCTGAGGGGAATTTTCGACAATGCTACTGTGGGATTCTACAGGACTACTCCTTCGGGCCAGATTATACTTGCTAACCAGACTATGCTTAATATCCTGAAATATCCTTCATTCGAGGCTATCTCGGTTATCAACCTGGAAGAAGGGCCGGAAATTAAGCCCGACAGGCTATTATTCAAAAAACAACTCGAAAAAGAGGGGAGGATTTTCGGCAGGCAGGATAAATGGAAACGGGCGGATGGTACTTTTGCCGTTATCAGGGAAAGCGCCTGGCTGATAAGGGACAAAAACGGCGAGCCGCAGTATTACGAAGGTATTGTCGAGGATATTTCGGGCCAGGTGCAGGCCGAAGAAGAATTCCAGCAAATGAAATCGGAACTCGATAAATCAAGATATGAACTGAAGATTCTTCATAATCTGCTGCCTTTGTGTACTTCGTGCAAAAAAATCAAAGAAAAAGATAAATGGATAAGCATTAATGAATACATAAGGCAGCATCCGGCAATGGATTACGGAGAAAAAATATGCCCTGACTGTATTGAAGCCATGGCCGGAAGCGCTTCGGAATAATTTTCTGATAATATCACTTCGGGGAATATACCTGTAATATGAATGAAAGAGATATAATTAACGCTCTTGTGCGCCAGAATACTAATCAGGGTTACATTTCCCAAAGATTTTCAGTTGTTTCCGATACATCGGACTGGATGAGAATAGCCAGGGGAGATGTCATCAAGCTCGGTTCCGATTATTATTTAATTAAAGGCAATATGCGTGAATCGCGTTTCGGAATAGACGAGCAGCCAAAATTGTGGGTTTTTTCGGCAATTGACCTTCGGGATGGCTCCGAGAAGATAATTAAAACTGTTTTCAAGGAAGAATTTTACGCTCATATCGGGTTTCTGAGGATCAGGTGCTACAGGGATGTGGACAAAGAAAGCGCTGTGATGGAACTGGGCAAGGGTGACTTCAGATTTATGCAGGGCAAGACTTATTTCGATGAAAAAGGCAATAACGTAAGGGTGATTAATTACATCCAGGGGGTATCCTTTTTCAACTTGATTCCGTCTATTAACAAGCAGCACCGAGATTATTTCGAAGCGGATTTGCCTAATATCCTGCTCAAGCTGAAATCGAGCATAGAAGCTATTGGATTGCTTCACAAAAACGGCCTTTGCCATGGCGATATTCGCAACGACCACCTTTACCGTGAATCTGCAACAGGAAATTATATCTGGATTGATTTCGACCTAAAACAGGATGTGTCCGATTTTGATTTGTGGAGCCTGGGAAATATTATTTCTTATGCTGTCGGCAAAGGCATAATTACATTCGATTCAATACTGAAGAGTAAACAGGTGGGCGACGACATCAAGAATTCCCTTGCCAGCACAGATAGCTCTGCTTTTTACAATTACAGGATTATGAACCTGCAAAAGATTTTCCCTTATTTACCCGAAAACCTATCGAACATGCTGAGAAACTTTACTGTCAAGCCACCTGTGTTTTATAGAGACATCAATGAGTTTATCGATGGTTATTACCAAATGCTTGCAAGGGATTTCGGGCTATAATCAAATCATAATAAGTGAGCAAAATAATCCGGGCCCCACAAATCCATTTGCGGAACGGATTGAACAAGTGTCAGGTATGAAGCTAATTAAGGTTCTATATCGGTAACTGTGGGTTATTGTTTCTGTCAATTGGGCAAGCCCCATTGCTGGTAACACATATTCATGCAACAAGGGAGCTTGCTCCCTTGCAAATCCGGGATGAATC
>DAINRZ010000222.1:0-6433 GCA_036741575.1 Kapaibacterium sp. (SeqCode) | reverse complement strand
AATATTTTAATTCTCCTAATATACTGAAATCAGCTTACTGGCCGAATCGCTTATAAAAGGCATCGATAAGCTCTTCCATTCTCATCCCCCGCGAACCTTTCACCAGCAGGGCATCCCCCGGCCCAAGAACTGAAAAAATGTCTTCGGCCATAGCCTGCTTGTCGGTATAGTAATACATGTTAGCTTTACTGTCTTGTTGTTCCAGCGCTGTTTCATTATTCTTGCCGTAAAGAAATACCTTTTCGGCCACTTCGGCAGCCTTCTGCTGAATATTGATATGTTCCTGCACCGAGGCATCGCCAAGCTCGAGCATATCGCCAAGGGCGGCGTATTTCCGTCCGCCTGCATTAGCGAATCCCAAAGTTCTAATGGCTGATTCCATCGAGTCGGGATTTGCATTGTAACAGTCGTTTATCAATAAAATACCTGCAAAGCTATCGACCAGCATACGGCCATAGCCCCTGCTGCGGGTAAATTCGAAACTTTCGATTTTCGGGATTATTTCATTGGGCCTCATACCCAATTCCAACGCAACTGCAATTGCCGCAATAGCGTTCAGTCCGGTGCTGGCGCCTTTAGTCTTCATAACTGCAGTATAATCCAGCCCCTCGTACCTGAATTTCAATACCGGGGTTAGCTGCTCGTTTAATTGCAAATCGACTATAAGGTCGGTATTATCTTCAGGGGCATGGCCCCTGGTGCCGAACCTGAATTTATTCTCCAGCACCATATCGTATTTCCTGAGCCTTACGTCGTCCATATTGATAAAGCTCTTGCGGTCGTGTTTGTTCAGAAATCCGAATAGAAATGTTTCTTCCTGCTCCACACCGTCCAGATCTATTAATTTCTCTAAATGCTCCCTGCCGATATTGGTAACCAGCCCATGGGTAGGTTCGACCATTTTGGAAAGCGTGTAAATTTCGCCGGGTTCGTTAGTACCAATTTCGATAACAGCCGCGTGGTGTTCATAGCTCAGTTGCAATAGCATTAAGGGCACACCGATCCTGTTGTTATAATTACCGTAAGTCTTTAGTATATTATACTTACTTTCCAAAACATGGGCAATCAGGTCTTTGGTGGTAGTTTTGCCGTTCGAGCCGCCAACGGCAATAACCGGCATGTTGAACTGCCTGCGGTGGTACCATGCCAGCATGGCAAGCGATTCGAGCGTATCTTCGACTAATACGAGGGGCATATCTTCCACAAGCTGGAAATTATCGTTGTACCAGGCTCGGTTTACTATAGCTCCCGTAGCGCCGTTCAGGAAGGCTGCCGGCACTTTGTCGTGCCCGTCGGTTACTTCTCCCTTCAAAGCAACAAAAATATCTCCTTCGCTCAAAGTGCGGGTATCGGTCGAAACCCCGCTGCAAATCCAATCCGGGCTAACGTTAACTAGGTTATCGTTGCCGAATAGTGTCTCTAAATCTATAAGATTAAATCCCGCATCATTGTTGAGCATAAAAAAACCAGTAAATAATCCAACATTTTACAACACTTTTTTGAGTGCTTTGGCAAAAATCTCGTTTTCATCGGGCAATCCGATAGTAACCCTTATGCAATTAGGCAGCATAAAGGCAGTCAATGGCCTGATGATTACTCCGTTTCGCAGCAAACCGTCATTTAACCTGTTTACCGTATCCTCCGAATCGAAGGCCAGCATGACAAAATTAGTATCCGATTGAATGTATTGCAAGCCCATCTCGTCGAAAACCTGATAGAAAAACGCTTTTCCCACCCTGTTCATTTCCAGGTGGTAGTGCAGATACTGCTCATCGTCGAGAGCAAATGCCCCGGCAAGCTGTGCCGTAATGCTCGGTTCGAACGGCAGTTTGGCTTTCAGCAGATTGCCGATAAGGTAATCATTGCCGAATCCATATCCAATCCTTATTCCCGCAAGGCCGTATGCTTTCGAAAAAGTCCTTAGGGTAATTACATTATCGTATTTATAATCCAATGAGTTAGGGTAATCGGGATTTTCGGATGCATATTCATAGTATGCCTCGTCCATCACAACGAGGCAGGTATCGGGCACAACCTTCATAAAATCATCGAATTCTTTCTTTTTAACGATGGTACCTGTAGGGTTGTTTGGATTGGCAATATAAACTATCTTAGTATTTATATTAATGGCATTGCCAATGGCTTCGATATCATAATGGTAGTCTTTCAGTGGAGTAAGGATCATCTTTGTGCCGACGGCGTTGGCCAGGACATAAAATCCGATGAAAGTGCCTTTGCTCGATACGACATTATCGCCTGGCATAAGAAAAGATTTCATTATCACGGATAAAATGCCCTCGGAGCCGCTGCCGGCAATAATATTCTCCATCCTAATGCCGAAAACGAGCGATAGTTTTTGCCTTAGGTCGATAGTGCCAACATTAGGATACCTGCTTAATTCAGTAACAGACCTCATAATAGCCTGCAGCGCCATTGGAGATGTTCCCAATGGGTTTTCATTCGAAGCTAACTTAACAATTCTCTCAATTCCGTATTCTTTTTGGACTTCGGATATGGGCTTACCCGGTACGTAAGGTTTAAGGTCAATAATATTCTGTGGTATTTCAATCATGCTTTTCCCAATATATTCTAATAATCTTCAAATTGCCATTCCATTGCTATTATCCATTTAACAAACAGATAAATTTACAAAATTTTTATTTATCCATTATTAATTTTTTAAATAAGATTTTAAGAATATAAATCCTGCCTGTATTTGCCGAAAAATTTTTAATTTTAATTTTGCTTTGTGTTACAAAGCATTATTTTAATTTTTATTAATAATAATTATACAGCTTTGCCGATGAGCGGGAGTATAGACAATAAATATCTGAAAAATGAAAAATATCTTATCCTGATAGTAGATGATAATGCCGAGAATATTAAAATTATTGCCAGCTACCTGAAAAGGGATGACGCCGATATTGTGATTTCGACTGAAGGCGCCAAAGCCCTGACTATTGCCGAAGAGAAACGGCCTGACCTTATTATTTTGGATATTATGATGCCGGGTATGGATGGTTATGAAGTATGCGCTAAGCTAAAAGCTTCCGAATCGACTAAGGATATCCCCGTCATATTTATTACAGGCAAGACGGAAAGGGAAGAAATATCGAAAGCATACTCAACCGGAGCTGCCGATGTGATACTGAAACCCATAATTATTAATGAACTCAGGACTAAAGTAAACAACCTGCTAAGGTATGGAAAAGACAGGAATGAGTATGTAAGCCTGAAAACAGGAATTAAAAACCTGGAAGAAGAACTTGGCGAATTCCTCAGTATTGCTGCCCACGACCTGAAAAATCCCATTTACAGTATTTCGATGCTGGCAAAAGTGATAAGGGACGAACATGACCTGACGAAGGAAGATATTACAGAATTCTCGGGGGATATAGTTACTATATCGGAAAGAATGCTTGCCCTGATAAAAAACCTGCTCGATATTAATGCAATAGAACAGGGCAAAATTAAGATAAATATGGAGGAGTTTCCGTTAATCGAGCTGCTAAACCATATAACCGAGACTTATATATCATCTGCCGAAGAAAAGCAGATTAAGCTTATCAGGGAATACAACGGGCTGGAAATCAGCGTTTATGCCGACCGTTCAGGGGTTCTCCAAATCCTGGACAACCTTGTATCTAACGCAATTAAATATTCCCCGTTTAACAAAAACGTGTGGATTAAGGCTTCAACTGTCGGTGATAAGGTGCTAATCGAAGTGAAAGACCAGGGGCCCGGATTAACTGAAGACGACAAGAAAAAGCTCTTCGGCAAATTTGCCAGGCTGTCGGCCCAGCCGACAGGCAACGAGCAGTCCAACGGGCTGGGTTTGTCGATTGTAAAAAAATATGCCGAAGCCATGAACGGAAATGTATGGTGCGAGAGCCAACCCGGAGAAGGGGCTTCATTTATCGTCGAACTGAATGCTCCGCCGGTTAATGTTTGATTTTTACCAATTCTAAAGCCTGGCCCCCGTTACGGTAAACCAAAACGATGGAGTAGAAACCTGGCTAAGCCTGGCAACGAAATCTATCCTGAAAAAAAGTAAAAGCCTGTTCAGCCCGATTCCTGCTTCGTAGAAGTATTTATCCCCTGTGGCATTGGTCGAAATGTAGTTACTGTCTGGTTTACTCAGAATTTTCTTTTGGTTGCCTGCTGAAAAATCAGTCCATCCTACATTGAAAATACCAATAAACTCGATGCCGAGCGAAGCGATATTCGGTATCCGCAGAATTCCCGGAATTACTTCGCCGAAATTATGCTCCAGAAGCAGCGCGGCATATTTATCACCATGGAATTCCTTAACTTTCATCGACCTGAACGAAGCCGAAGTTACGATTCGGGAAACCGAGGATTCGAGGCTGTAAACTTTCTGGAGCGGCATGTTACCGCGCAAAAGCCCGGCGTTGAACTGGACTTCCATTTCCCAAAGCGGCAGAGTTCTGAATGTAAAGAAAGCAGCAAAATCATACTTATCAAATGTGAAATCTGAAGCCACAATCGCCGGATTGGAGCTTTCGAACGAAAACCGGAACCCGTCGGTGAAATATTTTCGTAATTTGCTGTTGTTGTAAGAAAACTCAAATCCCGCCGTAACGAGCTTTCCATCGTCGATTACCGGATTTTGCCTGAAACTGCCGTTCCAATTCAACAGTGCAAATTTCGAATTGACATTTGCAGTCGTGTGCTCTTCATGCTTTATAAATATCCTGATTTTCGAAATCCTGTCGAATACGTCGCGCCTGACAAACCTTTTCTGGCCGAAACCGTATTCCATGCCGATTTCGCCGCCTCTACCGTAGTAATAATCTCCGTAATCATTGCCTGAGAGCAGGCTGATATAGGTTATTGCCTGGTCTTTTACAAGATATGGATTGTCTATTCGCATTAGTTTATTATATATGCCGGCAGTAATACCGAACCTGTCGAATTTATCAAAATAGAAAGCTGTGTTTAAATCGAAATAAACCGCCCTGTCGGAAATTCCGTACCCGATATTAATATATCCGTTGCCCATACCAATCGATGATAAAAATAATCCCGCTCCGATATAAGGCCCGTGTATCCTGTTGTAGCGAAAAATATCGTGCCAGCCCGTGAACGGCCTTCTGTCGAGCATAGACACAAACCTGGTAATGGGGCCGAATATTTTGTCGAAATAACCAGTGCCGCTTACTGAATCTGGCCTTTCGTAGGCAGCCCTGATGGCTTCGTAGGCGTTTAGCTGTTCGGGGGTCAGCGGATTGACACTCCTGCCATCCCAAAGTGAATCGATGAATCGGTCTGCCGACTCTGCCGATTCTACTTTCCTTTGCGAAAAAACTCCTTCGTCTATGGGGACATTGCACTTATAATCAGTCATTTTCGATTCAATCAGAATTTCGGCCCTTGGGGCAATTATCCAGAATATTTCTGCTTTCAATGCCGATTCTATCTTAAGGCTTGCAGGCAGGACATATTTGTTATCGACTTCGGTAAATTCCTGCTCGTAGTAAAGTGAAGCATCGAATGGCAGCAGTACGGCTTTATTCGGCCGTAGTTCCGCTTTTACGGGTATCAGCTTTTTGCTGTCGATATACAGGTAACCGCTGAAAAGTTTGCGCCCGCTGCTTCCGGGAGTTACCTTGATTAAACAAATATCTGTAGAATCGGAACCTATTGTTTCCTCGAGTACAAAATCGTAGAAATCGAGTGCATCATCGTGAAACGGAGAATAGATTTCTTCGCCTAGGATGCTGATAAAATTATTATAAGAATCGAGGCTGGTAGAAAAAGCAAGGAAATTTGCCGAATTAGGGATATTGATACTCTGCTTTCTTTGTATTATTTCATTGAAATACATGTCGGGTGCGGAGTAATAACCGTTAGATATCGTTTCCAAAATCGAAAAAATGGTGGTATCCCGCGGCAGGTCAGTCCGCCCGGCAGTTAAAGTATCGGTGCTTACAACAAGTTTATTATACAAAGTGTAGGTGTAAGATTTGAGGGAGTCCTTTATTAATCCTTTCTTTCGGATTACTTTCCGCATCAGGCTCATCCCGGGGTCTTCTGCCACAACGCTGACTCCTTCGATATAGACCGATGATTCGGACGACAACAAGGCAATATCGGCGTCCTTATCAATAATGGCAATAGCCCTTTCGGCCGGATTTCTGCCTATCATCGTAGCTGCTATAGAATAATTGCCCGGGTGCAATTTGAATTGGAAGCTTCCGTTCTTTTTTGTGATTGCCCCGATATTCGTACCTTTTATGATGACTGTTGCTGCTTCCAGTGGTTCCATCGTAAGAGAATCCAAAACGGTTCCTCTCAGGGTAAATTTCTTTTCGGCAAAAGGCTCACCATATAATCTACCAATGACAATAAAAAATATTATAATAAAAACAGGCCTATATACCATAGTATTAATTTTCTTCTATAAATTCAG
>DAINRZ010000221.1:0-6434 GCA_036741575.1 Kapaibacterium sp. (SeqCode) | reverse complement strand
TCTGATAAGTATTTTCGAATGCGAACATGTTGTTGTTCATCAGGTTGTTGTAGTTGTTAATTTCACGGAATTCTTTGTGGAGCAGCAGCGAAGAACCTTCGAGGCCTACTTCCCTTGAAGTATAGATAGGATTACGTATATGAACGTTCATGGTCCTCATACCCATCCTTGCGCCGGAAGCGCCAAGCTCCATACCGTCCTGGCCTAACTGAGCAATCGATACCCAGTATTTGCCTCTTGATAGGATAACAGGTTCAGGCAACAGATATGTAACATATTCATCGTAGAAGTAGTCTTTCCTGAAATCATCCCATCCTCTTTGTGCCCTTTCGAGCCTGGAAGATGCAATAGGTTTCTGTTCGGGCCTGCCGCCCATATCGTTATAGACGGAGAAAGTAATATAATCGGGTGCAGAGTTCCTCGAGCCGAAATATGCCTGGTATCCGGTAATTGTATCCACCTGGAACAGTTCGAATTTCATAGCTATCTGGCCTGAAGCGCTTCCGCCGTTGGCGCCGAATGAATTCGGGTCGGCATCATACCTTGTTATCGAGCTGGCAGCGCCGATACCGCCAAAGTTATAGCCCTGGAGGCTTAAGCCTCTGCCGTGGCCTTCTTCGATACCGTAAATTTCGTTTGACCACCTGATAGCTTCTGCCGGTACATTGCTAAGATTTTTGGTACCTTCGGGTGCCGGCACATCGTAAGCAAAGTACTTTCCGAATGTAAGGTTTACATTGTAGAAGGTAGTGTCATTTTTCACTTCGAGGTCGCCGCCGGGTATCCTGACCATTGCCATAATATGGAACGGTTTTGTATCGAATTCCCTGGATGTATCGAATACACCAGCCGCCATAGTAGCGTCAAAGTCGGGCATCTTTACTTCAATTTCCTCGCCGGGGCTAAGGAACGGCATTTCAACGCGTTTGCAGTAAACCTGCGGGCCTGTCGGGCCTTGTGCATTAGCAAATACTCTTACTTTAACAAAGAAGCTTGGTGCAGCAATACTTGTGTTATTGCTTACTTTTACCCTGATTGGAATTTTCTTTGCCTGTGTAGCAGGTACAACTGTGTAAGGCCAGGTAATATCGACTGAAGATACTTCGACGTCGGTTTGTTCGGACGGGAACAGTATCGCGACATTGTCGAGGTAGAATTCATCGTCATCATCCTGGATTGACTGAGGAGCGTTCTTCTGACTGTTTTGTGCATTGACTTTTACCCTGAACCTGAAGTTTTTAGCGCCTTCGTTGGGGGCTGTAATAAATGTATCAGGAATAGGTATAAAAATCTTCTGGAATGATTCATCGAAACCATCGTCGAAATAGTTTGCCCTCAAACCAGTAGTAGTAGTAAGCGCTGAGTCTTTGTCGATTTCGAGGAAACCGCGCATCCCGCCGCCGGCGCCGTAGAGCAGGTAAGCAGCCATATTAGTAATAGGAGCAAGGCCGCCTCTCCTGGGATGGTCTCTCCATGTGCCTCTTTTATCGGAAGCTATGAACGGAAGAGCAACGCCGATATTTGTAATACCATGAATTTGGTCGGGGCTGGGCTTAGCAAATTCAACCCACAATTGATCGGGATTCTGCGAAACTGTATTGGATACATGGTTGTAAGGAGTATTCGGGTCGCTGTTCAGGATTGCCCTTGGCTCGCAGCCGATAATCTGAGTATCGGAGAAACCTCTTGCAAGGTTTTTGTTGGTGCCGTTATTTGTCCTTTGGATAGAAAGAGCCAATACGGCGCCAATTCTTTGCCTGAGGTCTATTGGGAATGAACGCATTTCGTCGCCGCCCCACTGAAGTGGCTGAACGTCGGAACCGTCGAGGCCTTTCCTGTCCATTCTGACAACCGGCGACTGATAACGTGAAATACCAATACCGTCATACATCCAGTTCCTGTTTCTAAAGCCCTGGCCAGTACCGGGTTCTTGCCTTGGCGGTAATGGGTGGTGCGAAACGTTTTCGCCAACGACTGCCTGTGAACCGATATTCACCCATTTCTCAACCGATGCCATTGCTGTCGATGACTGGAATTCGCGGTCGTCTTTAACATAGTTCCAGTCTGATACGTCATCGGCAAAGCTTGTCAATCTCTTCATAACAAAGAGGTAACGCGAAACTTTATTGTCGTCCGGCCATTCATCGCCAAAATACTCATTAGTTCTTGGGTCTGTCGGGTCGGCTTCTACGTCCACCTTCATCCTGCCGATATTTGTAAAGTTCTTGTATTTATCCTGTACAAATTCGTTTGGTTCGAACGGCGGGAAGTAAACTTCGGCATATCCATAAGGAGGGATACCGTTGTAGCCTTGCGAAACCATTACATTGTTTGCAACATCTGTAGTTTTGTAGTCAGCTCCGCTCTTAGAAACAGTAACAAGCCTAACTTTGCTGTAAGGGTTACCGAAATAAGAAGACTGTGCATCGTAATCGCTGGCAAGGAATATACCTGTCGAGTCGATAGGCATAAGCCTGTTGTAAATAATCTTATTCAAAGCCTGGTTGAATACTCTGAACCTTGCCCTGTAATTAAAGTCCTGTTTGATGGCATTCACGCCTGTGGCAGGGTAATCAGCCTTGTTGGGTGAGCCGGGGGCTTTGGAATCAACTTCGGTAATATCGTTTGTAAGGTTCTGGATTACAGCGACGGGCTGTACAGCGCCGATTCTTTCTTCGCCGGCAAGCAATTCGTAGTTGTCAACTAATGATGTAGGAACTGCTTCGGTGAAATCGAGGCTCTTGTTTTTATCCGTCGATCTAACCCTGTAAGATAGTGTGAGAACCCTGAGAGTGTTTCTCCATTGTTTGAACCTGACAGCCTTGCCCGATGTAAGATAATCGTCATATATTGTCGTTGTGCCAAACCTGGAGAAATAATGGGTGTACTGCATGTATTCCTGATAGGCAACTCCATACTTTGCTTTGTAATTGTTCACGTGGCGTGCCCAGCCCAAAACACCGCATGTAGTGTTCCAAAGGAATACTGATTTTGCGGCGTAAGTGCCTGCGTAGCCCATGTTAACAAAACCAGTGAAAATTTCATATTGTATTGTAATAGAGCTGTCGAGCCTGTTTAATACTACCTGAGCACTGCCGAATGTAGTTTGGTTTTCGCCGGGGCGCCCGTTTACCGGCCCGGTAATAGAAGAACCGGCAGGTGGTATTGAAAGAGTGCCTTTGGGAGCAGCGTTTATGAAATAAATAACAAGTTTGCTTTGGTCAACAAACTTCTTGAAGTAAACCCTGCCGAATGTATGTTCGATGTTCTTGGTAGCCCACCACTGCGAAAGGTGCAGGTCGCCAAAGAACGGGGCAATAACAGCTGATCTGTTAGAGTTGTTGAATACAGAATTGAGATGCCCGCCGCGTGTCCTGATACCGGCAGTTGCACTGTAAGGATTGTTGTGCAGTACGGCATACTGATAGCCGAAGTTATCGGGTGTGGGGTCGTTCAGCGAAGTAGTGTTGCCTTCGCGGCCGCTTCTCGACCTTCCACCGACAGGATTGAACCAGTCCATACTCATTCTGTCGTAGCAATCGCCTTTGCCGCCGATAGTCCTGTTGCCGGCGCCGTCGTAGAGGTACCTTCTGTTAGTAAGGGCAATAATACCGTTAGTAGATACATAGAAGCTATCATACCTTACACCGTTGAAAACGAAACCTTCGGAAGTAAGATTCAGAGGCATTGGCCCTGCAATAGCATCGTCGGTCGAGTCTGTTGCCCTAGTCACACCGTGTTCGAACCATGAACCGGTAGATGGATAGGCAGGATTGCGGAAATATGTGTGCCCGTTAGGGTTGGATGCCCAAAATGCTTCTGCGGTAGCAACATCAGGGAAGTCCATCTGGCGCGGGCCGGTCATAATTTTAACCCAATCTCCGTCAATAGTATTGTTTGTGTCTTCGATTGCCGGAACCGGATGCCAGAAAGCATCGGTGTACGGCTTTGTTGTTTCATGGCTGTCCACAAAATAGTAGCCTGTAGATACTGCGGGTGAAGTCCTTACGTTCGCAATGGGATCGAATGGCTTTGGATAACTTGAATTATCCGGGCCAAAAGGGCCCCACGAAGTTGGAGTTTCCAGTTCGCTTTTGTACTGAACCCCGTCGCCGCCTTTGAATTGATCGTCTTTGGCTGCAGCAGCCGTTACGATAATTGAAAGTGCAAGGGTTGTAAGTAGCAGAAACCGTTTAATCATTATGTACCCCTTGAAAAAGTTATACAAAAAAAGTTTATTAAATAAGTTTGTTATAATATTAATCATAATTTATAAATAAATAAGAAATTAAATTATCTTTTAAATCTCCAGCCTTTATCTTCATATTGGAAAATCCAGCCGGCTATCTTGCCTTCGTCGATACTATTGAAATTATCCCAATAATGCTTATTAAATGTGTATCTTGAACTTGTATCGTTAGCTGGAATGGATTGGGCCTGTTCGATTATATCTTTTATCCGTGACTGCCATTTTTCGAAATTTTTAGGCCTTAGGTCAATCCAGCCTTCAAAGCACCATTTATCTATCGCTTCGGGATTGAAATCGAATACCGGCTTGGTTCTCTTTGGTATTTTTACTTCCCGGCCCCTCAGGTAGCTCTTGCCGTCGGGCAGGAGTATCGGCAAACCGATAGATATAATCTGGGATTTAAGCCTGCTGTCTTCCTTTATCAGCTTAAGGGCTTCATTTGCCAGGTCGTTTGGTTTGTATGCCAGGGCATCGTTCATATTCTCGGCTATTCTTTTGATTATATGGGCTTCGTAAAGCAGTTTAGAAAGCCTGGGCGGGCCAAGAAGTTCAAAAGCAGTGCTCTCAATACCGTGCTCTTTCTCAAGATCTTCGATTTTCCTGATTGCTTCATTGAACAGCATTCCGCCTCTGTAGGTAGGGCCTAATACGAATGCGTCGAGTCCCTGTATTACGTCTTTGCCGCTGTTGCCGCCAAGTATTTCATACACTGTATATTCGGCAATTTCTTCGGGGGTTACGATTTCCATTTGGCCGAGCGAGCCGATGGCCCTGAATTCGCCTTTGGAGAAAATCCCGTTTTCACCGGTATCGATAAAGACCGATTCGAACTCTTTGCCGGTATCTTTAATACCGGATTTTTGTTCATAATCGAATTTGCCTTCTGTTTTATGCGCATCTTCAACTGCCATATCGTAAAGCTGGATTGTTTTGCCGGCTTTTCTTACTTTGTCGAAGGCAATTCTTTTCCATGCAATGGCAGCCGAGGGTTTAATCTCCTTTATCATAAGGTTGCCCGGAGTCCTGGCCATAAGGAAGTTAAGCAGGGTTTGGGCTCCGGCGACAGCTGTTTTCGAAAGCAGTACTCTCGAAGGCCTTTCTTCGCTGTGAGTGTATGGTATATTCAATCCCATACCTCCGGTGCCGCTGGTGCCAATTTTCATATACATAGTGCAGCCGGCATCTTTCAATCCCTGATAAACAAGTTGGATATGCCTGATCAACTGTGGTATATAAATACTGCCGAGCATTTTTTCCAGTAATGAATTATCGATATTGTTTTCACGTATTTGAGTTTTTACAGTTTGAACAGTATCATAAATATTAAGGTAAGCAATAGCCGTAGCTGTATTAATACAATCGATAACAAGGTCGGGTTTCGTCTGGTTGATTAATGAATAAAGGAAAGAATTATTCTTTATTTCATCATTAAGCTCATCGAAAATATCATCGACTGCCGTCCTTCTTTTTTCCGTATCGTTCATAATATCGTGCCATGTAATGTCTTTCCAATCGTTCCTGGTGAAAAGGTTACCCCAGAAAGGCTGGAAAGTATCGGGCGGCACGTTCTTATATTCTTTTCTTAATTGCTCGACAGCATCTTCTGCTTCTGCCTGCTTCAAAGATGATATGAAAAGTTTAGATGGGGAGTGTTCCATCAGTTTGTGGCATATGGCATTTCCTACCAGTCCCCATCCGCCTAATACCAGAATTCTCGAACCTTCAATACGCATATTCTCATCCAAATATATACATTTATTAAAAACGGATTAATTAAACATCTCTAAAATTAACAAAATATTACATCCAATCCCAATAGTTAGTTCAAATATTTATCAAATGTTGAAAAAAAATGCATATATATTGTCTTTTTTGTCAGCATTTCAGTTTTCAAAGAACATTTTTCATTTTTGCACTTCATTTAAGCTATATTGACACATGAACGGCAAAAAGGTCTCAAAAAAATTTGAAAAAATTTTATTTTTTTTAAAAAAAGTGAATAAAAGTTACAATCAGGCTCATCAGTTAAAGAATATTAATGCAAATTTCATAATATATTCATGCTTTTCTTTTTTTCAGGCTCACATGAAATTTTTTGGGGACTAAGTAAAAAGTTTTTGGATTAGACTGCAAATAAATACTTATAGCGGGTATTAGTCCCCCATTGAAGGTAATGGCACTAAGT